>JABDPK010000116.1 GCA_013042795.1 Saprospiraceae bacterium
TGAATTACGTATTTCTTGCTTGAGTGCTATGATATCTTCAGCCTTTCTGACAAAAGAAAGAGCAATCCAGTTCACCGGTTGTGTCAGGATAAATTCAAGGTCTTTTTTGTCCTTTTCTGTCAATGAAGGAAGAGAAACATGGGTATCCGGCAGGTTTACGCCTTTATTGGATGAGATGCTTGTACCATGCAGGACCTCTAACTTGACCTCATCCTTTTTGTTTGTACTTATAACTTCCAGTACTAGTTTTCCATCATCAACCAGGACGCGTTCCCCTTCGTTGACATCACGTGCGAAACTCTCATAACTCATATATATCTTCTCGCGATTCCCTATGCATGGTTCATTCACAAATGTAAGTACGTCACCTCTGATCAACTCAAGGGTCCCTCTTTCAATTTTACCTACCCTGAGTTTTGGCCCCTGCAGATCTGCAAGTATCCCAACAGGGACGTCATATTTTTCTATGAGTGAGTTAATCCGTTCGATGACCTGAAGATGGTCTTCATGGGTACCATGAGAGAAATTCAGTCTGAAAATATCAACACCTGCTTTGATGAGAGCAAGCAAATTACTGGCATTACAACTGGCGGGACCGACTGTAGCGACAATTTTAGTTTTCTGGATATGGTCTAGGTGAAACTTTCCCAAGTGTATTCAATTTGTTAGTGTCAAAAGTACAATTTCTTTTACATCATAGTTGACATTATAAGGAACTTAGCCTATATAAGGAATGTATTAATATTAATTTGCGATTAAATCCTTTGATCATAATGAACAAATGGTTTATTTTGCGGCACAAATTCTAAAATTTTTTATTATGTCAAATATTGCAGACAAAGTAAAACAAATCATTATTGATAAATTAGGCGTCGATGAGGCTGAAATTAATAATGATGCCAGTTTTACAAATGATCTAGGAGCAGATTCACTTGATACAGTTGAATTGATTATGGAATTCGAAAAAGAATTCGATATTGCTATTCCCGATGAGGAAGCAGAAAAAATTCAAACTGTCGGTGAGGCTGTTACATATCTTGAAAGTCAGAAAAACGATTAAGATTCATCTAATAGTAAAAGAATCCACAAGCTCAATAATTGCTTGTGGATTTTTTTATCTTACATTTTTCTTTTCAAACCAGGACTAGCATGAAAAGAGTTGTAGTAACCGGGGTTGGGGCACTCACTCCGATCGGAAATAACTATCGGGATTATGCAGAAGCATTGCTGAAAGGCGAAAGTGGAGCTGCAAATATCACAAGATTTGATGCAACGCATTTTAAAACAAGATTCGCTGCAGAAGTCAAAAATTATGTTCCTGAGGATCATTTTCACAGGAGGGAAGTCAGGCGATATGATCGCTTTTCCCAATTTGCGCTGATTGTTGCTGAACAGGCGATGAATGATAGCGGTATCAATCCTGATGAAATCCAGTTGCAAAGAGCAGGAGTAATCTGGGGAAGTGGTATTGGAGGATTCGAAACCATTGAACATGATATTGAAGAAGCGACATTAAGTACTTCTGAAACACCGCGTTATAGTCCGTTTCTTATACCCAAGCTTATCGCTGATATTGCTCCAGGTCATATATCAATGAAATATGGATTTCGTGGTGTGAATTATGCCACTGTATCTGCTTGTGCTTCCTCAAGCCATGCGATATCGACCGCGTTTGATTTTATTCGCCTGGGGCGGTGTGATGTGATAATTACCGGTGGATCGGAAGCTGCCATTACAAAAGCCGGGATCGGAGGTTTTTCCTCGATGAAAGCTTTATCCGAACGTAATGATGATCCTGCAACTGCCAGTCGCCCATTTGATAAGGACAGAGATGGATTCCTGCTGGGCGAAGGCGGAGGATGTTTAATCCTTGAAGAATATGAACATGCCAGAAACAGGGGAGCAAGGATATATGCAGAAGTCATCGGTGCAGGAGCAACTGCAGATGCGCATCATATGACAGCACCCCATCCTGAGGGTCTGGGCGCTATGGAAGTAATGAATATGGCGCTTGACGATGCAGGTATCAACCCGGAAGAGATAGATTATATTAATGTTCACGGCACTTCAACACCTTTAGGCGATATAGCCGAGACCAAGGCGATCAAAAGAGTTTTTGGTGAGCATATTTATGATCTGAATATCAGTTCTACAAAATCCATGACAGGGCACTTGTTAGGTGCAGCGGGTGCTATTGAAGCCCTGGCCTGTATCACTGCGATTAACCGATCCATGGTTCCACCAACGATCAATCATCACACAAATGATCCTGAATTGGATGAAAAGATTAACTTTACATTTAACGAAGCTCAGGCGCGCGATATTAATGTTGCCCTAAGCAATACTTTTGGTTTTGGAGGTCATAATTCAACAGTTATATTTCGAAAAATATAATAACTGAAGAGTTTTGATAAGACGGTTCTATAATTATTACATATCCAGTGAAAAAGACCTGGCCAGGAAACTCAAATCAATTCTTGGCTTTGTTCCTAATAACATGCATTTATTCAAACTTGCGTTTTTTCACAAGTCAATGAATAATGGGGAGCAGGTATTCAGGTCTTACAATAACGAAAGACTTGAATATCTTGGTGATGCCGTCCTCTCTACTGTAGTCGCAGAGTACCTATACCAGAAATACCCGGGCAGAGATGAAGGTTTTCTTACCAAGATGAGATCCAAAATAGTTAAGCGTAAGACCTTGAATAAGGTTGCCGAAAAAATGGGTATTGATTTGATTCTCACAAAATATACCCAGGGAAAAATAAGCTATTCGATGCTGGGTAATGCTTTTGAAGCCATGGTTGGTGCACTCTATATAGAATATGGTTATGATCGCACCAGGGATTATGTAATTTCCAAGATTCTTATGAGATACCTGGATATCCATGACCTGGAAACCAGTGATGATAATTACAAGAGCCAGTTATTGGAATGGGGACAAAAGGAAGGACGTCTTATTTCTTACAAACTTGTCAGCAAATTCAAACTCGATAAAAGAGACAGGTTTAGAATATCCGTGTACCTGGATGGTGAAGAAATTTCTACTGCCGAGGATTTTAATAAGAAATCTGCTGAACAAATTGCCTCTTCTTTTGCTTTAAAGAATTTGAACATTCGTACACAGAGCTAATTTATGGATTCACTCACTCAAATTGTTTTGGGCGCCGCAGTCGGTGAAGTAGTGTTGGGAAAGAAGGTCGGAAACAGGGCGATGTTATGGGGTGGTATTGCCGGAACTATCCCTGATTTGGATATTATATTGGGGCCTTTTGTTACTGAAATACAGGCACTTGCCATGCATCGGGGGTTTTCACATTCCATTACATTTTCAATTATAGGTGCTTTTCTATTTGGCTGGCTAGTCTATCAAATGTATAAAAGCCCTTATTATAAATGGATAGCTGTATCTATCAGGGCTTTGTTCTTCGGAGGTATATCAATAGCTATATTGTATAATGGCATAAGCAATGCCAATTACTGGCCAGCAATCATAGCCGTATCATTAATCATGGGTGTAAAGCTTAAATGGATGTTCTCCAGGTATGTTACGAAAGACAAGTTTATATCACCTGCTACTTTAAAAGACTGGCAGCTTTTGTTTTTCTGGGGATTATTTACACATATCATTCTTGATTGTTTTACAATGTATGGCACCCAGGTTTTTGCCCCATTTTCCGATTACAGGGTTGCATTCAGCACAATATCTGTTGCAGATCCATTATATACCGCACCTTTTATCATATGCCTGATCGTCGCATCATTCCTGGGCAAGGATTCCAGGTCCAGAAGAAAATGGAATTATGCAGGACTAATTATAAGCTCACTTTATTTGTGTTTTACAGTTGTGAACAAGCAAGTAATGAATTCAGAATTCTCAAGTCAGCTGGCTGAGCAAAATATTGAATACAAAAGGTGTATATCAGGACCAACTATCCTCAATAACATATTGTGGAGTGTCACCGTTGATAGTGATTCTGTCTATTACCAGGGACAATATTCCTGGTTTGATCGCTCACCAATTGAGTTCAAAGCGATAAATAAAAATTATAAGCTTATTAATGTTGAGGAAAATGATTCAACTGTAGAAACCCTTAAGTGGTTCAGCAAGGATTTTTATAATATCATCAGGCGGAGAGACGGCCGTCTACAGTTTAATGATCTCAGGTATGGTACTTTTCGTGGTGGCAGGGGTGAAGATGACTTTATCTTCAGATTTATTTTGGAGGAAAATAATAATGGGGGATATGAAATGATGGAGTCTGAAGGTGGTCCCCCGAAAGGCAAAGAGGAAGAGATGATGCAAATTCTCTGGTCACGAATCAAAGGTATCTGATATGATCTTGAGATATCTCCTTCTTTGTAGTTTTCTTATAATAAGTATGATCCTGCAAGCGCAGGAGTGGTGTGATTCCAAAATGTCGGGGATGACTCTTGTTGCTCCGCCCAAGCCATTTGAAAAAGATCCGTTTCCTGAAATGGCATCAATAAATGCCAAATGGGTAGCGGTAGTGCCTTATGCTTTTACACCCAACAATGAAGCCAGGGTATTATTCGGCAATAATCACCAATGGTGGGGTGAAACCCCGGATGGTGCGCGAGAAACGATAAGACTTGCAAAAGAGAATGACAGAAAAGTGATGCTTAAACCTCAGCTTTGGATGCATGGTCAATGGGTTGGTGATATGGAATATACCAAAGATCGGGACTGGATAAAATGGGAAAAAGATTACAGGGATTATATTCTCAGCTTTGCCAGGATCGCCGAGGAAATGGAAGTCGAGCTTTTCTGTATAGGTACAGAGTTCAAAATTTCTGCTGTCAAGAGAGAGGCATTCTGGAGAACACTTATCCAGGATGTTAGAAAAGAATATTCCGGTATGCTAACATACAGTGCCAACTGGGATGAGTTCGAAACCATGCCTTTCTGGGATGCACTTGATATTATTGGTTTGAGTAGCTATTTCCCTTTAACTGAAAAAAAAGACCCTGATTTACGCACTTTGAAAAAAGCCTGGATTCCTATCAGGAAAAGAATCAGGGCAGTGTCAGATCGGTATCAAAAACTGGTTGTCTTCACAGAATATGGATACCTGTCTGTTGACGGTTGTGCCGGGAAAACCTGGCTCCTTGAAAAAAGGAGATCAGAACTACAAACAAACGAAAAAGCCCAGTCTATTGCTATTGAGGCTTTATATCAGAGCTTTATCGATGAACCCTACTGGGCCGGCTGTTTTTACTGGAAGTGGTATCCGTTCGGTTATCACCGGCAAAAGTTCAGGGCTAATGATTATACGCCTCAAGGTAAGGAGGCTCAGGAAACTATAAAAAGGTGGTATTCAAAATTTAACCAATATTAAAACAGAAAAAGAAACAAAATATAATTTGTTAAAATGTTAAAAAGTAAAAAATAGTGTTTGAATTATAAAATAAACATTATATTAAATTTGACAAATACCTTTAATAACCAAATTATCAATAAAAACCAACTGAAAACCAAAATCTAATTCCTTCCTTTCATTTTTGTTTTTATAATTTTCATGTTAACTGTCAAGTTGCTTATGGGATAGGTTTGTTTGAAATGTTGGTTTGATCTTAAGAATGACAATTGCATAAAAATGTAATTGTTGAAATATTAACAAATTAAAACCTATAAATCATGAAACATTTTTTCACTACCTATCTTTCACGAAGTATAAGGGTTGTCTTATCCTTTCTTCTTTTCCTTTTGTTTACTAATGCGCCATCGCTAAATGCCCATGGGGTTCAGACAGCCTGGTGTTGGTCACCTGATGGTGAAAACATCAGGATATACATCGAGCACTGGCATGGTGATTCCCAGAATCAGGATTGTGGTGCCGGAGGGACTATTAACGTAGCTGTTGCAATAAATGGTCAAGCTCCAGCTACATATAATAATATACCCTTTGTTTATAATCATATCAATACAACAGTTACCAATTTGCCGCACGATTCAAGATTACCAATTCAAATTGTAAGTACTTGCTCCGATGCAAACGTATACAATGATTGGGGGGTATGGGATTTTCCACTTCCTGATGGATTGTGTCCAGCTGGTGGTTCCATACAGGTTACAGTTCTAAAGGGCAATGATTGTACTTTTGATGAAGGGTGTGACGAATTGTATCCTGCATCAACAGATACCGTTATTGTTCCTGCAGATTGCCCATGTGGTCCAGGGCTTCCTGGAACTGACGCTGATGGTGATGGTTGGATCGAGGATTGTGATTGTGATGACACTGATTCGAATGTGAATCCTGCAATGTCTGAAGTTTGTGGTAATGGTATTGATGACGATTGCGATGGTGTTATAGATACTGATGACGATGATGGAGACGGCGTTGGTGCTTGTAATGGGGATTGTGATGATAACAATCCAACTGTATATCCTGGAGCACCGGAACTCTGCGATGCTCTTGATAATGATTGTGACGGTGTGATACCAGCCGATGAGGTGGATGCTGACGGTGACGGTTACGCATGCGATGACTGTGATGATAACAACGCAGACGTTTATCCTTTGGCACCAGAAATCTGCGACGGTCTTGACAATGATTGTGATGGCTCGGTAGATAATGTAGGCGATGGGGATGGAGACGGTGTTGCTTTTTGCAATGATTGTGACGACAGTGATCCCACAGTGTATCCTGGGGCACCAGAACTGTGCGATGGTCTAGATAATGATTGTGACGGGGTGATAGCAGCAGATGAATTCATTGACGCTGATGGAGATGGCTTTCTTTTATGCGATGACTGCGATGATAATGATCCGAATGTAAATCCAGGTGCTATTGAAATATTGGACAACGGGATTGATGATAATTGTGATAACTTAATTGATATACCATCTTATTGTGATATTACCCTTTATTATGGCGCTTGTTGGGGTTATTTTATTACTAATGTTACACTTGAAGACATTAATAATAATTCTGGTTGTGGTGCAGATGGATATTCAAATTTCACAAGTATTCAAACTGAGTTGGATCCTGGAAATAATTATACAATATCTATAACAGGTGACAATTATTATTATCAATATGCCTCTGTATTTATTGACTGGAATCTTGATGGTGATTTTGATGATTCAGGAGAATTGGTAGCTTCTTATATATGGCTAAATTATTGGGGTACTCCAGGAACAGCATCATTTACCATTCCAACTTCTGCAAGCGGGTCATATACAATGAGAGTGATTTCAGATTATTATGGTTATTATAGTACTTACGCCTCGTGTAATACTTATTATGGAGAAGCAGAGGATTATACGATTAATATTTGTGAAGATCCAGATGGTGATGGGGTATGTAGTAATGTAGATAATTGCCCTGATACGGCAAATGCAGATCAATTGGATTCAGATGGAGATGGACAGGGAGATGTGTGTGATATATGTCCATTTGATGTTGATAATGATATAGACGGTGATGGAGTATGCGGAGACGTTGATAACTGTGTAGATACGGCAAATGCAGATCAATTGGATTCAGATGGAGATGGACAGGGAGATGTGTGTGATATATGTCCATTTGATGCTGATAATGATATAGATGGTGATGGAGTATGCGGAGATGTCGACAATTGCCCTGATACAGCAAACGCAGATCAGGCCGATTCAGACTGTGATACTGTCGGTGATGTATGCGATATATGTCCTAACGGTGACGATACTGTAGACAACAACGGTGATGGAATTCCTGATTGTTCACAGGCCTTAAGTCTTAGTGATTATGCCGATGCATGGAAATGTGGTAACAATAACAACAAGATTTACTTGTGTCACCTTCCTCCAGGCAATCCGGCCAATATGCAGACACTTTGTATCAGTGCCAATGCTGTACCTTCACATCTGAGTAATCATACCGGGGACAGCGTAGGACCTTGTATATCATGTGGCTCGAACAATAATACACCGGAAATACTTAACAACAATGCGATAGATACCGATGATTTCCTTAATGTCAGGATATATCCAAATCCGGCAACGGATAACGTAAATCTGAGTATTGGTGGTGTACATGAAACCACATTGATTTACATTTATGATATCAATGGCAAGGTTGTTTGGCAGGAGATGATGGAACATACGCACGGAAAGATTGGATTTGATCTTTCATCTCAATTATTCCAGGCTGGGGTTTATACAGTACATGCCAGCAATAGCTATGAATCATTTACTGAAAAGTTGATCATTATTAAATAATTAAGATAGACATATTATTGGGCCGAGGTATACAATGACCTCGGCCTTTTTATTTTTAAGTCTTTTTGTTTTATTTGATTTTGAGAAATTTTTATCTCCCAGCATATATCACCTTCCTGATCTCATTGATACCATCTGACTGGATATGAATAAAATAAATTCCTGCTTTCAATGATTCATCACTTTCCCAGGTTAAAATCAATTGCTCCTCATTGAATTCTTTTTCAAGATTTTTCACTAAAACTTCTGAACCAAGGCTATTGACTATTTGAATCCTGATCTCATCCTGATTTCCATCGAACGGGATTTCAATAGTCAGTCTTTCGACAAACGGGTTGGGATAGACCTTAATTTCCGTAGTATTGTTTTGAGGTTCCTCCGTACTGACAACCCAGTCATTTTCATTATTTGTATTTGCACTGCTGATAGATATTGTATCCGGTTCAAGACAAAGGAAAATCGTTTTGGCTGACAAAAGTCTTTGCTCCCTGCTGATATCTATGACATCTGCTGTGATCTGATTATTGTTATTAAACTCATTATTCAAAATAAATTGGCCATGCCAGATTTTTGAAGCTTTATCATTTAATGTAAACGCCCTGGATTGAGGAATAACAAAACTTTTCTCAAAGATGGTATTGTTACTGATACCTTTTAATGCCAGTTCAAATGGGAAAGTACCAATGAACTTACCTGTTATCATCAAGGGTGCATTATTTACAAAAGCATTTAGATTAAATGTATTCATATAATTGGAATATGTAAACCCGTTTTCCGGATCCAGGTCCAGGTCGAATTCGGTGATCAGATCTGCCTGGGATACCAGAATTTCTGACAAAGCTTCTCCCGGGATATCTCCATAAAGCGCACTGTAATGCAGGCCACTGTTGGCAGAAGTCAGGAGATTATAAAAATATTCATTACCTCGAAATAACTGGTTGTTGATCCAGTCAGAAGGACGGTAGCCATTTGCAAAATCCACAACGGAAATGTCTACCTCTATAG
>JABDPK010000079.1 GCA_013042795.1 Saprospiraceae bacterium
CGTCAGATATTCGCTCGACATTGGCGCTGCCGCCTCTGTGTAAATTAGATCTGAATTCTCCTGCTTTCGCCTGTCTTTTCATCGATCCTACGATTTCATTATCTACAATAAATATCCTGATATCTGCTCCTTTGGATTCCTATATGAATTCCTGCATCATTGCTTTTTGCCTGCTTCTGTTGAATGCTTCGAGGATGGATTCTGCCTGGCTTTTGTTTTCAGCAAGCATAACACCTACACCATGTGTACCATTTATCAACTTAACAACCACTTCGTTTCCCGAAAAATTGTCCAGAAGGGATCTGTACATAAGACTGTTGTTGGAAATGATCGATTTCGGTACCTTCAATCCCTTTGAAGATAAAAGCTGTAGACAACTCAGCTTATCCCGTGCTTTGATAAGCGCATCAGAGCTTAAAGTCGTGAATATTCCTTTTTCTTCAAAATGCCTGATCACGCCTGCACCGTAATTTGTAACAGAAGCGCCAATACGTGGTATGATAGCATCAATATCCTTGAGTACCTGGCCATGATAAGAAATTTTCAGATCACCATCAGAAATAATCAGATCACAGTTCATGTAATCAATAATCCTGACAAAGTGATGCTTTAACCTGGCTGCACGGGCCAGGCTCTGGGTACTGTATAGTGCCGGATTACGGGAAAGGATGGCAATATTCATTTTTAAGCTTTATAGTATTAGGACGCAGACATAATATTAACGTCTCATTTCATTTTAACAAATTTAGAATTTATCTCCTGCTTGATTAATTAATTACTATTTTACTGAGTAAATGTCAGAAGCAATTCAACTCAAAAACGACAAGAAAACAATTCAGGGCTGGGCTCTTTTTGATTGGGCCAATTCAGCCTATGCACTTGTCATCTCAACAGCAGTTTTTCCTCCTTATTTTTCTTCCATCACACCTGATAATATCAATGTACTCAATATGCAGATCGACTGCAATGCATTGTATTCGTTCTCGGTGTCTCTGGCTTTTATTTTAATAGCAATAATGTCTCCAATGCTTTCAGGAATTGCAGATTATGGAAAGCGCAGACTGATATTTCTTAAGTTTTTTACATTCCTCGGTGCATTCGCCTGTATGTCACTTTTCTTTTTTGACGGACCGGAAGACACATTATTTGCCACAATCGCTTTTATCCTGGGAACTATCGGATTTGGTGCCGGCATTGTTTTCTATAATGCTTACCTCCCGGAAATAGCGACTGAAGATCAATATGACAGGATAAGTGCAAAAGGATATGCCTATGGATATTTTGGCAGTGTTTTACTGCTTATAGCTATACTCGTCATGATCCAGTATGGACCGTCAATTGGTATTGAATCCAAGACCCTGCCCATACGTATTGGATTCCTGCTGGTCGGTGTATGGTGGCTGGGATTTGCGCAAATTACATTTAAAAGACTCCCAAAGGATAAGAATGAGCAATTGAAGTGGTCCTTTGTCTCCAAAGGAATAAAAGAAGTAAATGCCGTATTCAGGGAAATTATCAAGGATGTCAATATCACTCGTTTCCTGATGGCCTATTTTTTCTATATCGCAGGAGTCAATGTTGTGGTTTACCTTGCCAGTATTTTTGCCCAGGAAGAATTGAATTTTACTAGTTCAGAACTGATCGTTGTTATATTATTATTGCAACTGGTTGCGATGGCAGGTGCTTATTTGTTTGCTTATATATCAAGTAAATCGGGAAACAAGATTTCTTTGATGATCCAATTGGTTATCTGGATATTTGTTTGTTTTGGGGCTTACCTGACCACAGGCAAAACATTCTTTTTCGTATTAAGCGCATTTGTAGGCCTGGTACTTGGTGGAATCCAGTCACTGTCACGGTCGTCATATTCCAAAATGATAGATGAAAATGAATCAGAATTAACATCATATTTCAGCTTTTATGATGTGCTGACCAAACTGGCTGTAGTCGCAGGAACTTTTGTTTTTGGAATAGTGAACCAGATTACAAATAACATGCGCTATTCGGTTCTTTCTGTTGCATTATTCTTTTTGGCAGGCATCATCCTGCTTGCATTTGTTCGCTTTGAAGAATACGAAAACTAAATTATTTCTGGAATTCGTAGCACCCGATGTCTGGAAGATTGGATTCCCTGGGATTACCTTCTAAATCTGATATTATAGGAATTATAGGCATGGCTTTATCTATGGCAATCGACATTGTATCAAGATGGAGGTCATAAAAGTCAAGATCTATGAAAAGCGAATCAGGAGTATCATAGTTGATACA
>JABDPK010000080.1 GCA_013042795.1 Saprospiraceae bacterium
GCATAATCAGTTCCTAAATGAGGTATTGTTCTTTTTTTAATGGGATGAAATCTACGCAGGTTATATCTTGACGAAATTCTTGAATTTTTTAGCGGAGCTCTTAAGAATTTCCCCAGGGCAGGTCTCCCTTCAAGGTCATAAAAGCCCTCATATTTTTCATTTTCATAGAATACAGAATAATGTTCTCCCTGCTCATTTTTATAGGATGCTGCCAGAATTTCTCCGGTATCAACAACTTTTCCGTCAATATATTTCTTTTCGTAAATGAGTTTGAATTCATCACCCTTTTGAGTGTGATAAAAGTCAACACTTGAAGCAAAAGCATCTTCCATTTTGTCAATGATATCCATTCCAAGACCGTTCTTTTGCATGGCCATCCATAATGATGACTCTATGATTCCTGAACTTGCTTCTATGCAAATGTCATAATCCCTTTTTACAACATCGATTTTGACCTTATCCCTCACAAAGTATTTGATAAAAGTGAATTTGTTGGGTTCATAGATTATGCAAACCGGGGCATCACATTCATCTTCTTTTACGAAAGTTATGTTCTTATTGGCCCTGAACTTCCTGATACTGAAAACATTACTCGAAATTTTATCCAGTTTTAAAATACTGTCCCACTGTATACCCTGGTATAACAAAAGGTCTCCAAGATTTTGATTGAATCCTAGTTTATATTGTTCGAAGTGATGTGATTCTTTGTCAAAGCCATAAAGATATTGTGGCTTGTCATCCATAGTGTTTTCAATGTTCGTCTCAACCGGCGGAGTCACATGAACATAATGGAGAATGAAATAGCCGGCGATAAGGGCCGAAATAACAATGCATAGATTGAGAATAGATGCCTCTTTCTTTTTCACAGTGTAATCTTGGTCTGTTCTGTAGTTTAGCTCATAAAATCCATGAAAATCAAAAGCGAATCCTGATTTTCAAGCCCTAAGATAAGCGATTTAAATTAAAAAACCCTCTATTGATCGCCTGATAAAAAGGTATTTTTGTCTATGAAAAACGGGTTTTAAATGCAAGATCTAAATATAGGTGGTAGATTATTAACAATGAACGAACCGGTCGTAATGGGGATCCTGAACGTTACTTCTGATTCATTTTATGATGGTGGAAAGTATAATACCATTGAGCTTGCACTTAAACATTGTGAAAGAATGCTTTCCGAAGGTGCTGAAATCATTGATGTAGGAGGATTCTCTTCCAGCCCGAGATCAAAATTAATAACAGCGGAAGAAGAACTCGAAAGAATAGAACCTGTTGTCAGGGCGATTTTCAATACATTTCCGGAGACTTTTTTGAGTATTGATACATACAGCAGCAAAGTTGTCGAAGTACTTTCACAATATGGATCCTTTATTGTGAATGATATTTCCGGCTTTGAATATGATGAGCAACTTGTCCCCACGATTGCTGAAAAAGGATTTCCCTATGTCCTGATGCATATGAAAGGCAAACCGGAAAATATGCTCGAACATGCCAAATATGATGACGTATGTTTTGAAGTATTGGACTATCTCGCACAAAAGTTGTACGATCTCAGGCAGGCAGGAATCAGACAGATAATAGTAGATCCTGGATTTGGATTTGCTAAGACCCGCAGTCAGAATTTTGAAATGCTAAGAAAACTTGAGGTTTTTTCAATATTTGAATTACCGGTGATGGTCGGGTTGAGTCGGAAGTCTATGATCTATAAAACACTGAATATTGAACCTCTTGCAGCACTTAATGGTACCACAGCCTTACATATGGTTGCTTTGCTAAATGGTGCCAGGATTTTACGTGTACATGACATTGCAGAAGCTGTTCAAACAATTAAATTATACAAAGCATTCAATAACTCTGTTAATGAATGATTAAAGCTGTTAATTTTGTATCCATGAGGGCTCAAAATGAGTTATATTAGAAAGATGCGCAGATAGATTAATGACTGAAACGAAGACAGAGGAAAAGAAAAAAGTTGGCTTAAAACCGATGAAGATATTTTTGAGAATAATCATCATTTTTGTTCTCTTTATTTTCCTGTTGCCTTTCCTTATCCACCTTGGTCCAATCCAGAACTTCCTTGTTGATCGTATTACCAAAAATCTGTCTTCAAGGACGGAGAACTTTGTTGATGTAGATAAAGTCAGTTTCTCAGTTTTCAGAGGTTTTGAATTAAAAGGCATATACGTATCCAATAAATTTACGCCTTCGGATACGATGATATATGTTGGTGCAGTATCTTCTTCTTTGAAAGAGAATCTTACAAGCCTTTTTGACCAGGAAATCCACTTAAAAAATATTAAACTTAGGAATTTATCACTGTTCATGAGTAGGTGCCTGGATGAAGAAGAAGATAATCTGACCCGGTTTTTAAGTGAATTGGGAGGCGGTAGTCAATCATCAGGGCGAAGCAATGAATCAATTCTTGTAGACTTGAATTCAATTACACTTGATGATATCAACATAAAATTAGAAGATGAAAGAAAAGCTGAGCAGATCGAAATAAGTCTCAGTAAAGCAATTATAGATATTGATAGATTCAATCCAACTTTTGATTCAATTTTTCTATCAAGCCTGATGTTGAGTGATCCCTTGGTTCACATTGAAAAAAATATTTCCAAAATCCATCCGGATTTGGAAATAAAAAAGACAACAGAAGGAAAAGATACTATTGTCAATGATGCGACCAATGAGAAATTCTTCTTTATTCAGCATCTGGAATTAAGTGGCGGAGGCTTCAGGCTTGATGACTGGGATTTTCCATTGATAAAAGACAACCAATCGATAGATTACAATCATCTGGACGTCAGTGATTTTAATATGATCGCGTATTCCACTGAATTCAACACACCTCTCAATATCACATCGGATATTAAATCAATGACTTTAAAAGAGTCTAATGGTTTTGAAATACAGCAATTGTCAGTTGGAGAATTCCTTGTTGGATCACAACAAGTCATTCTAAAGAACTTTCTTTTGAATACGGGCTCCAGTACAATTACCGAACAGGTTGTTTTTAATTTTAATGACCTTTCTGATTTTAAGTCATTTGCAAAAAATATAGAATTAGATACACGCTTTAATGGTTCCAAAATTGCATTTTCTGACCTTAATTATTTTTTTCCGGGGCTGGCAGTTAATCCTTTTTTTAAAAAAAATAAGGACAGGTGGCTTCAGATATCTGGTGAAGTGAAGGGAACGATTAATGATATGCATGCGGACAATCTGAGCCTTTCTATTGATAATGAAATACGCCTCGATGGTTCTTTGAGTACGTCTGACCTTACAAATTCAAGGTCAGCTTTGATTAATCTGTATGTCGACAGGTTGAGCACATCACTAAGGGGATTGAAAAGAATTATACCAGGGTTCAGGCCGCCAGAACAATTTTACAAACTCGATCCGATTCGATTTTCAGGAGATATAGATGGTTTTTTTAATGACTTTGTGATTTATGGATACCTGGAAAGTGATTTGGGAAGGGTTGGATTGGATACCCGACTTGACATCAAAGGTGGTATTGGAGATGCTAAGTATTCAGGAGATATTGCCCTTGAAGAATTTGATCTGAGAAGCTGGACAGATAACGAAGATCTTGGGGTGGCTACTCTGACAGCTAGTGTTCGGAATGGTCAGGGTTTAACCTTTGAAAATGCATATGCAGATATGACGGCAGAACTGGCCAGATTTGAATTTAAGGAATACGTGTACAGTGATCTGGTTTTCGAGGGAGAGATGCGCAAGAATTTATTTAACGGAAAAATAAATGTCAATGACCCCAATGTAAATCTGGATTTTGATGGTCAAATAGATTTTTCAGGTAATCAGTTCAAAACAGACTTTAAAACAGATATAAGGAAAATAGACCTAAAGGCGATAAACCTTTCGGAAGATATGAGTTCAGTATCCGGAACATTCGACTGCTCGGTGAGTGGCACCGGCACAAGGGATTTTGAAGGATTTGCCAATATTGAAGGTCTTTCAATGAACTATAAAGGAAAGGATTTTGTCTTCGACAGTCTTTACATGAGTTCATCTCCTGCAAACCAAAAGAGCAGAAATTTATTGATCAGCTCGGACGTCATCAACGCTTCCGTGGATGGTATTTTTGATTTTGCAGAGTTGGTACCTTCATTGGGTAATTTCATTATTGAAAATCATCCTGGCTGGGCCAAAAGGATGAAGATTAATAAGAATGAATCAGACCTTTCCAATATCCAAAATTTCAGATTTAAAATAAAAATCCAGGATACCCGGGATTACCTTGAATTATTGAATATTAATGACCTCAGGTTAAAAGGACTGACATTTGAAGGGAGTCCTGACATAGCAGGCAGTAAGATTGAAAGCAATATAGATATAGACTCATTTGTTTACAAGGATTATACTTTTGAATCCTTCAAATTAGGTCTTTTGCACAGCAATCGCTTATCCAAGTATAGCCTTATCCTGGATAAGATGTATAGTGGTTCCAAAGAATATGATCCTATCAATATTCGTCTTGATATGAATAATGATACTGTATTATTTCAATTAATTACCGAGAATTTATTTGACTCGATTGAAAGAGTGGATCTCCAATTGAAAATTGTGCCGGAAGATGATTTTATGAAATTAAAGATCAAGGATAATCAAGTCAGAATGTTTAGTTCAAACTGGAAATTTAACCAGGGAAATGAAATTCTCCTGGGAGAAAACAGTATCGAAATTAAAAACTTCAGGTTTGATGACGGATACAGGAGGGTAGAGCTCTTTGACTACAGGAAAAGAGGCGTAGACATATCGCTGTTAAATTTCAATTTTGAACTGATCAATGGTATCATAGATTATGATAAAATAGATTTTACGGGTGAAGGCGATGCTGACTTAAGAATTGATCACATATTCGCCAAACCAATTGTTAATGCCAGTGCCTACTTCCCGGAATTATTTTTAAATGATGTGGATTATGGTTCCCTGCAATTCCAGGCACAGATGGATACATCCGGGTATGCCACTACAGATATAAAAATGAATAGGGAAGAAGATAACATGACGTTGCATGTCAGGGCAGATTATAACCAAAAGACTGATGATATATCAGGAAAACTGACAGCACGCGATTTGGTTATGAATACATTTGAGTTTATCATCGATGATGGTATATCAAACACTGGGGGAACGGCAGATATAAATGCAGATATATTTGGAAAAGCCAGTGATATTAAGCTTAAAGGAGAAGCTTTCATCAAGAATGGAACTACAACAATCGATTATCTCGGCGCCCAATTGAAATTGGGAACGGAAAAGGTCAGGATTTCTGAAACTTTTATCGATCTCACCAATGTAAGTCTTTATGATAAATTTGGTAACAGGGCAATCATGCTTGGTGGTTTAAGACATGATTTGTTCGGCGACTTCCGTTCTCAACTCAATATGTCATCTGAGAGGTTTATGGCATTAGATACAAGAAAAGAAGATAATCCTCTTTATTACGGCAGTGGCATAGGAAAGATGTCTGTAGATTTCAGTGGGCCATTCTCCAGTACTGATATAGATGTCACCGCCATAACCGGGCAGGGGACTGTCCTGAATATACCTGTCGAAGACACTTACGAAAACTTTGATGAAAGCTTTATAAAATTCGTTGACCGTAATGAATATATCAATCCTGATACACTTAAAAAGGCGACGCCAATCAAATTGGAAGGGGTTGATATAGAAATGAACCTGACCATTACCAATGAAGCCATGGTGAATATGATATTTAATGAACAATTGAATGATGTCATCAAGGGCAGGGGAGACGGCGACCTCAGGATAGTTGTTTCAAGGGAAGGTGACTTCAATATATTTGGTTCCTATGAAGTGGATTCCGGTGATTATCTCTTTACAGCATGGGGCGTGGTAGCCAAACCATTTGATGTCAAACGGGGCGGATTGATCACATGGACCGGAGATCCTGTCAATGCAAATCTCAATATTGAAGCAGAATACTCAGGTTTAAGTGCACCGGTCAATGTATTCCTTGATGAATACCTGACAACGGCCAGCTCCGCGCTGCAGACTGAAGCCAAGAAAAGAACTGCCGTAGATTTGAAAATGAGGCTTACTGGAACACTATACAATCCAGTGGTCAATTTTGACCTTGCTTTTCCGGATTTGCAGGGGGAATTAAGGACTTTTGCCGATAATAAAGTACGAACCCTCCGAGAAAATACAGCTGACCTGAACGAGCAGGTTGCTGGATTGATTATGTTCAGAACCTTCCTGCCTTCCAATTCATTTGGTGATAACCTACTGACTTCCCAGAGTATCGCACAGACCGGATATAATACACTCAGTGAATTTGTATCCAGCCAGTTGTCTCATTTGCTTTCCGGGTTGCTGCAGGAAGCCTTGGCTGAAAATGGTTTTGTCTCCGGCATCGATTTTGAAATCGGATTTTCACGGAATGCTGAAATCGATGACCAGGGTAATCTTGAAGTGGATCAGCTTATTCCCGACGAGATCGAAGTGCATTTCAAACCCAGATTCCAGAACGACAGGTGGGGCTTTGATTACGGGACATCTTTTGTGAGTAGTAATGCATTGGCCAACTATATCATCCATGACTTTGTCCTGGAATATTACTTAACTGCTGATCGCCGGTTAAAACTGCGTGCCTACGGGAAATGGGATAAAGACGAAGTCGATCTTCAGAATGAGCAGAAGTATGGCATAGGTATTAACTACAGGAAAGAATTTGGCAGTCTCACCGACTTCAGGGAAGGCCTGAAAAATGATATCGGGAAATTGAAGCAGGAGAATTAATTATCGAGTACGAAGTAATCAATCCATTGCCTACGGTTTAAACCGTAGGCTAACTACAGCAATAAAATCAATAATTTAATAGCCTACCATTTAAATGGTAGGCAAAAAAGCATACATTCTTGATTTTAAACCTTAAGCATGAAGCTGCGCACCCCTTCCCCTTAACAAATGATCCGCTATAACAAGGGCAGCCATCGCTTCAACGATAGGCACAGCCCTGGGCACAACACAAGGATCATGTCTGCCTTTGCCTTCCAGTTGAATGGAATCCCCACTCGTAGTGACAGAAGATTGGGTCTTCATTATCGTGGCAACCGGTTTAAAAGCTACATTAAAGTACACAGGCATACCATTGGAGATGCCGCCCTGGATACCTCCTGAATAATTGGTTTTTGTTTTCATACTGATACCATCAGATTCCCAGATATCATTGTGTTCTGATCCTTTCATTGAAATCGCATCAAATCCCGATCCGTATTCAAATCCTTTGACAGCATTGATGGACAACATAGCCTTTCCAAGGTCTGCATGTAATTTGTCGAATACAGGTTCTCCCAGGCCAACGGGGCAATTTCTGATGATACAGGAGATTTGACCACCTGTGGTATCTCCACTTTCTTTACAATGACGAATATAGTTTGTCATCTCATTGATGACGTCGGGGTCGGGACAGCGCACAATATTATTTTCAACATGGTCCCATTGGAGATCAACTATGTTCTTTTCTGTTTTAATGGGTCCTACCTGCGTGACGCCGGCATGAATGGTAATATTATATTCTTTGATCAATAGCTTGGCGATGGCTCCCGCTGCGACCCTGCAGACAGTTTCCCTTGCCGAAGACCGACCACCACCTCGATGGTCCCGTATTCCATATTTCTGACT
>JABDPK010000084.1 GCA_013042795.1 Saprospiraceae bacterium
TGAAAAGACAAGGGGCGATTTCGTATTTCTTTCGATGTAATGACAACATCTTCACCGATCTGGTAGAGTTTGAGCCTGAATTTCCGGATAAATGGAATGCGTGCAATCGTCATCAGGATTCTCTTTATAATTCGAGGTCTGAACAACCCCCAGGTAAGCAAAACGCCGTAAAGCAGCATGAAAAACCAGACCAGAATAAAAGTGATTCCGTATCCTTCAAGCATACTTGTCATATCGGGCCGGATAAGCGGCGGGCCAAATATGATAAACAAAATCACCAAAGAAACCAGGAAAAATAAAGTATCCACTATCACAGTATACAAGACAATTGAAACTGCTTTGGCTGCTGAGATTTTTTCCTGGGAAAGGAAAAATACAGCAACGGCAGAACCCCCAATGCTTGTTGGTGATATGGAGGAGGCAAATTCCCAGATAAATACCAGTTCTACAGCATGTTTAAAGGAGAACTCATGGTCTGACAGGATTTTTAACCTGTAGGAATAGAAGATATGACGAAGAACGTAGATAAAGATGGCACAACCTAGCCAAAACCAAACACGGGCATTCCATTTGATTTTCAGAAACTCTTCCGGATCTAGTTGATTGTAAATTAATAAGCCGATTACACCAAGCCCGATGACCATAGGGAGAATCACCTTCGTTCCGCTAACGGAATTAAGGACACTTTCCTGTTCTTTTATTTTTTTCTTCGAGCTCACTAAATCGGCATCAAATTTCGCCTTTTATTAGGATAATAAGAATAAACAAAAAATTATTATCTGCTATTAGAACTAATACAAGTGTATAAACATTATTTATTGTTATAGTTTTAGGAATATGCCAAAAAAATGGAAAGCAGCTCGTGTTATTTCGATAGAGGACCTTTCTCCATCGGTCAAGGAAATAATACTGGACATTGAAGGAGAGGAAATCATCGATTTTAAACCGGGACAGTTTGTTACTTTTGACCTTCCGATTGGAGAAAAAAGACTGGAAAGATGGCGAAGTTACTCTTTGGTTAATGCTCCCAATAAAAGTAACCGTATAAATCTGGCTGTCAGCCATCTTGAAGGCGGACGCGCATCAAGGTTTTTTTTTAAAGAATTAAAAACAGGAGACGAGTTGGTCCTGAAAGGTCCGGAGGGCATGTTTGTTTTGCCTTCAAGCCTAAACAAAGACCTTGTTATGATCTGTACAGGAACCGGTGTCGCACCCTTTAAAAGCATGATTGATCATGTTTTTAATCATGATATTCCACACAAAAAGATACATCTGATTTACGGAAGCAGAACAAAAGCTGATATTTTATACCGGGAGGAGTTCGAAAAGTTAGCAAAGAAACACCCTGAATTCAAGTATTCTATTGCATTGTCAAGAGAAGAGTTTAATGGTTACCAGGGTTATGTGCACGACATATACAGGCAGCATTATGGAGAAAAACGGGAAGACATTTGCTTTTTGTTATGTGGGTGGCAGAACATGATTGATGATGCAAATAAGTATTTAAAAGAACTTGGATATTTGTCTGATCAAATTCTTTTTGAATTATACGGGTAGGATTAAAACCAAAAAGCCAGTATTTTCGTTTCACTTTCTACAATACGACTAATAATATGGAAACTAAAACAGCAAGTCCAATCATGCTCTATACAGAGCAAACCCCTAATCCGGATTCTTTAAAATTCGTTACAAACAGAATGTTGTACAAGGGTACAGCAGATTTCAGGACAGAAGACCTGGCAAAAGAATGGTCGCCAATAGCTGCCGAACTGTTTCAAATGCCTTTTGTCAATGGTGTCTATGTATGCAATAATTTCGTTACTATCAGCAAGGAAATGAATTATGCATGGGAAGATATTATGCTGAAACTTAAAGAATTCATTAAATCCTATGTTTCCGATGGCAAGGTTATCGTTAAAGAAGGATTTGCTGAAGCCATGGCACAAATTGAAGCAGACCGGGGTGTAGAGTATCAATATGACGGAGAAGAGGCTGAAATCGTACGTAAAATCAAGGACCTGATCGACAAGTATGTAAAACCTGCTGTTGAAATGGATGGTGGTAATATCGAGTTCAAATCTTTCGATAAAGGTAAAGTATCAGTAATTCTTCAGGGGTCTTGCAGTGGATGCCCATCTTCCACTGTGACACTAAAGTCAGGGATTGAAGGTATGCTAAGAAGAATGGTTCCGGAAGTTACAGAGGTTGTTGCTGAAATGGGCTAATCTATGAGCGTACATCCTTTGTTTGAACTAAGAGAGTCTTTGACTGATCTTTGTGCACAAGTTTCTGTGTTCATCAGGAAAGAAATTACCAAAGTTGAAATCGGGGATGTTCAGGAGAAAGACATGAACAGCCTGGTAAGTTATGTAGACCAGGAAGCCGAAAGAATCTTAGTTGAAGGCTTGCAAAGGATGGTACCCGAAGCAGGTTTTATTACAGAAGAACAGACGGTTCACACTGAACAAAAAGATAAAATGTGGATCGTTGACCCCCTTGACGGGACGACGAACTATCTCCAGAGAATACCTCATTTTTCGACTTCCATTGCTCTGCAGGACAAAGGTGAAATCGTTGTCGGAATTGTTTATGAAACCATGAGGGATAACGCGTTTACGGCTGTCAGAGGATTTGGGGCATGGGAAAATAATGTTCCGATTACTGTGACAAAGACTTCAAATAATAACCAGGCGATTGTTGTATCAGGATTTCCTTACGACAGAAAGACAGATATCGATAAAAATATGTCCCTGTTAAAACATTGTATTCTGAATTATCGTGGTTTTCGTCGTTTGGGTTCAGCTGCATTGGATCTTGCTTATGTTGCTTCAGGAAGGATAGACATTTATTTTGAAGAAACATTAAACATCTGGGACCTTGCTGCCGGTGTTTTATTGGTAAAGGAAGCAGGTGGACAGGTATCTGACTACGATGGAGGAGAAACTTTCCTTGAATCCGGAAGTATTGTGTCCAGCAACGGGCAGTTACATGAGGGAATACTGGATGCTATAGAAAAAAGTCTTTGATATGTGATCTTTTATCGATGACTGAAGCCAGTGTCTCTAAATTGCAAGGTATAAGTCATCATTATTTTTTACCTTTCCCATGAATGAATCTCACAGAAAACATCAAAATTGCCATTGAATCTATCAAGGCAAATTTCCTCAGGGCATTATTGACGCTTTTGATCATTGCTGTAGGGATAACCTGTCTTGTTGGAATACTTACAGCCATAGATACGATCCTGTTTTCGATGAGTGACAGTTTTAATCGCATGGGTGCTAATTCATTCAACATTTATCCTACCAGGGAAAACATGCGCGGACGACAGGATGGAAAGGAAGTCAAAAGAGGCGCACCTATTAATTTTCGCCAGGCGATGAATTTCAAAGAATCATTTGACTATGGCGGAGCTCGAGTATCAATCAATACTTTTTGCCAGTGGAATTCTACAGTGAAACATGGAAGCGAAAAGACCAACCCAAATGTGCGGTTGATTGGTGTGGATGAAAACTACCTTGATGCGTCTGCCTACGAGCTTGAAGTAGGCAGGAATTTTTCAAACAACGAAATCGAAACAGGAGCACACAAGATTATAGTGGCCTCCGAAATTGTCAACATGTTGTTTGATAAAAAACCAGATAAAGCGTTAAATGCAGTTATCCATGTCGGGAATACGAGGTACAAGGTAATTGGTGTATTGAAGAGCAAGGGGTCTTCGATGAATACTTCCAATGACAGGCGGGTTTTTATTCCCCTGCTGAATGCCAAACGTTATTATGGCTATGCGGACAGGAACTACGGGATTATGGCATTTGTTCAGAATCCAAATGAAATAGATGATGCTGTCGCCCAGGCAACCGGGATCATGCGGAATGTCAGACGGCTGAAAGCAACAGAAGAAAATGATTTTGAAATAAGGAAAAGCGATGGGATTCTACAAAGGTTAAAAGAAATCACTACAGAATTACGGGTAGGGACAATTGCCATTGCATTGATGACCTTATTGGGTGCAGCCATCGGGCTGATGAATATCATGCTTGTCTCTGTAACTGAACGAACGCGTGAAATTGGTGTCAGGAAAGCACTTGGAGCGACACGGTTTAATATATTATTCCAGTTTATTGTTGAAGCCATAGTGATCACCATATTAGGAGGTATCGTTGGTATTATCCTTGGTATTATCCTGGGCTTTGTTGTTGCTACACTAATTAATGGACGCTTTATCATACCATTCAACTGGATGGCGCTTGGCATTCTGGTGTGCATTGTCGTGGGTGTTATTTCTGGTTTGTATCCTGCACTCAAGGCATCCCGGCTTGACCCGATTGAGTCACTGAGGTATGAGTAAGGAGTTTATAAGCTTAATCGTGATAAGGTGTTACTGTTCGCTTACCCTTAAAGCTTTTTGGCTTAGGTGGGGTCGTAAAGATTCGCTTGTTCTCACTTGAAGCAACCCCGTTTATTAGGTCTTGTAATTGATAGTTTATTCCCCGGAATAAGCCCCAAACAACATCTTTAAAAACTTCTTTCCATCAATAAAACCCCATTCCCATTCTTCATAACCTTTGATAAGTGCATCAACATCTGCGGTATCGATGGCGACATCCTGGTCTATGGCATCCATGACCCTGGACCTCATTTCTAGCCACATTGCTTTATAATCGAGCAGGTCCTGGTAACCGGCCTGTTCACCATGTCCAGGAATAATCTTAGTGTCTTTATCAGCTATCATAAGCGCGGCATCCACGGCTTTGATTGCGCCATCGGGGTGCCCTCCGGAACTGGTATCCACATAAGGAAAACGATGATTGAAAAACAAATCACCCATATGCAGTACATTGGATTCCGGGAAGTACACCATGGCATCACCGTCTGTATGCGCATTATGCACATGTATCAAATGAATGCTTTCACCATTCATGTGAATCTTCATAGCATCACCGAAGGTCAATTCAGGCCAGGCAGATACCGGTGACGCAGGCGTTGATCTTCTGAATGGTCTGACCTGATCCGTAGACAGTCTTTCTCTTACATTTTCATGAGCAATAATGATAGCACCTTTTTCAGAGAAATGGCTATTACTCCCGGTATGGTCACCATGCCAATGTGTATTCACAAGATACTTGACCGGGTGATCTGACACACTGGCAATAGCAGATTCTATTTTTGGTCCTAATTCTGCAAACTGGTCATCAATGAGTAAAACACCGTCATCTCCGACACTCAAACCAATATTGCCTCCCATTCCTTCAAGCATGAAAATATTTTCAGTAACCGGATGGATCTTAACTTCAACATCGTCAAATCCTTGACCGAAAACAGTTAACCAGCTAAACAGAAAAACAAAGAGCAGCAAATTTTTCATGTATGTTATTTTATGAATACGGGGATCGTTCTTTGATGAGAGCTATTGTATAACTGGAACAAATATACACCCGGTATATTGATCTGATTCAATTCAATAGAATTGAGTAGTCTTTGGGAATGGATAAGCTTACCAGCCGGATCAAATACTCTTATTGACAACTCCTGCCGATCAGGCAAATCATTGAAGTATATTTTTCGTCCCTCCTGGTAAAAGGTGATATTAGAAAGTACAGGATCGGATACGGAAGAAATACCCTGAGGACAAATTTCTATGTCGATTCTTGTCGAAGCCTTATCCTGGATAACAGCTTCAAAAGAAAGATCCTGGAAACCAGGAGCCTCAATAAATACCTGGTATGAGCCATTGTCTAGGTACCTGTAATAATGACCGGTTATACTATCGGAAAAGACACTTGAATTATCCATGTCATAGCCTGGAATATATAATTCAGCCATAACTGGCAAGCCCGAAACACAATCAGTAATTGTACCCCGTAGTCCATATAAAGACTCTTCCATATAATTGAGCAAGGCATTTCGATTGGCTTCCCAAATGACAGGGAGCTGATCAGAGTCCAGTAATTTATCTTCGGATATCTCAAGGGTCAACTCACGGGATCTTTTAAAGTATGTCATGTAATCCTGCCGGCCACCCTGTACTTCATACCATGCATAACCATTCGTTATTCCGTTGTTGAATTCTGAAAAGTATCCCGGGGGGCCATAATGTTGAACAGTATCTGCATACGCCCTTGATAATTCAATCCACCATGAATCGTCAGCATGTGTATGTAAATATGTATCCCAGGGGTAATTAACAACCTCAACACCACCATGAATATTACAGGCCATTTGTATGGAAACGCTGTCAGCAAAGTCCATAAAGATTTTGGTTTCTTCCTGGTAATTCCTGTTATCAGGATGTGGGCCGTCTTCAGGGTCTGGAAAGTTTCTGTTCAGATCTACAAAGGCGGCATTAAATCTTATAGCGCCTTCCACAGTATGATTACCGGCACGGTAGGTTCCGTTTGGATTAGCCAGGGGATTAATATAGATATTTACTTCATTGACCAGTCGGGTTATTCTTTCATCTTCCTGGTAATTACAAAGAAGATGATCTATAAGTTGAAGCATAACCGGAAACCCGGCGGTTTCATCACCATGCATCGTAGAAGTATACAGGAACCCGGGCTCATCTTCCTGTTGGTTAAGATTATCTCCTATCCTGGCAACAAGAATGTTTCTGCCACTATTGAGTGAGCCGATATTAATTATCTCACAGATATCAGGATAAGTTTCTTCAAACTGATACATCATTTCTTCGTAGCCTTCATAAGTAGGATAGAAATCTATCAGGGGCATACAGTCACCTTGAGATTTTAAGCTTATTATATCTTCCTGATCTTTCATTTCAATGTCAACGACTCCCGGAAGGATGGATGTGAATTTAATTTTTTCATTCAGAAGATAATTAAACCCTTCCTCGTTTACATATAGTAACATTTTTTCGGAGGAGGCACCATGATCTATTGTTATACCATTGTGGTCAAGCGCATGCTCAAGGGAGGAGAGATCAAGCAACCGGACTTGAACACCACCATATTGATGGAAATATCCGGAGTTCGGGTAAGTGTGTTGAGACTGAAGCTGGAGAGGGAGACAGAATAAAAACAGGCTAAACGAAAGAACGTAACTGTAGGTAACTATTCTCTTTTTCCCGCATTTGAAATTCATCTTCCTGTGTTTTGTCATTGTATCCAATCATGTGGAGGAGACCGTGTACGATCACACGATGTAATTCATCAATAAAGGATTGATTGTAAAGTTGTGCATTTTCCTTAACTCTATCAATACTGATAAAGACATTTGATTCAATAGGATCTGTATTTAGAGGGAAAGTAATGATATCCGTATAGTAATCGTGATCCAGGTATTTTTTATTTATTTCCAATAGATGTTGGTCTGAACAAAAGATATAATCGAGTGAGGAGATCGTTTTGTTTTCAGTGCGAACTACTTCTAACAACCATTCGCGAAGATTGTCCTTGTCTTCCAGGCTGAAATCAACATCTTCACAATAAAAAGCTATGACCTCTTTATCCATTAAAGGGTATTGAAATGCATTTCAATGGTCCGTCCGTTATTGAGAAAGTGAATTTCATCTGACAATTCTTTCATAATAAAAACACCTCTTCCTCCGCAGCACTCAAGATTGGATGGCAAGGTGGGATCCGGAATATTCTGGGGATTAAAACCACGGCCTTCATCTGAAATACTGATTACAATTTTTTGTTTTCTTTCAGTGCAACGAATATCAACGAATTTCTTCATGTTTTGCTCGTTGCCATGAATAATGGCATTATTGACAGCTTCTGTGAGACTGATCAGGATATTATCATATATATCCTGAGTTATATTACAGTGCCTTTTCAGAGACTGCACAAATGACTCAAGGTATTGGATTTGGCAGGGTGATGACTTTATCTTTAACATTAAAGCATCATGCATGGTGTAAAGGTTTGTTATTATGATTTACTTTTTAGTGCTCTGTAATATTCGTCTACCAATTGCTTATAATAGGGTCTTAATGAAGGTGAAACCTTCTTGTACATTTCTATTTCTGCTTCTCTTTCTTTGAGGTATTCCTGGAGTGCCGGTGGTAATTCTTTAACCTTGTCTTCTCCCTGTTCTGCTTTTCGTTTGTTTTCAAATTCTCTTTCTCTTTCCGCTTTTTCGGCTTCGAGGAGTCTTGTAAGTATTTCTTCCTGTCGCAACAACAGCTCACTATCCATTTTCTTATTGACCAAATCTGTTTCAACCTTATCCATTTGGTCTATAATTTCCTGGAGTTCTTTGGACCCTTTTCCTTGTTCCATTTTTTCACGTTGCATTTCTTCCAGTGCCCTTCTCAAAGCAGCCTGTCTTGCGGCAGCTTCAGCAAAATCTTTTGCAGACTTACCTCCTTTACCGTCTTTGCCTTCTTTCTGGCCCATCTTCTTCATTTCCTCATTAAGGTCGTTTTGTCCTTCGGTAATCACATCAATCGGAATTTTACCGGAAGGACCGGAACCACCTGGCTTATTACATAATTGAGATCCAGCCATCATACCTGACATTTGTTGTTGCATTTGTGACATGGTCTCACTTAACATCAAAGCCAGATCATTTACATTTTTCATCGTCTGCCTCTGGTTGTCTTCAGCTTGTTGTTTTTGTCTTTCTTCAAGTTGATCGATACTTTTATCGAGATTAGAGTTCACCTCTACAACTTTTTCTGTCACAAAGCTTTCTATCTTGTCTACCCTTTTGGCCAATGCCTGAAGGCTGTCTTCTACAAGTTTAAAATCGTCCTTTAATTTAAACTGGTCCTGTATGTGGCCAACGTAACTTGGTGTATTAATATTTACCCGCTTAAGTTGATCGACCAGATCTTCCTGGTCAAATGAAATGGTAACAAGATTTTCAAGTAATTGTCTCAAAGCTGCAATATCTTCTTCCATCTGCTCCATTCCTTGTGACTGCATAGAAGCCTGCATACTTTGTGCCATATTTTGCATTTTCTTGGAAGCGCTTTTCTGTTTTTTGGATGCACCCTCGTTTTGTTCCTGTTGTAACTGTTCCTGGCTGTTCTTCATGTCTTCCATGATGTCATCCATTTGTTCAGGCGTATCTTCACCAAGATCTTTTGGTCGTTCCAGTTCCTGGTTTTTCTTCTGGGTTTCTTCCATTTTCTTTTTGAGGTCCTCGAATTCCTTATTTATCTCTTCTTGTTCTTTGGCCAGTTCCTCATTTGATTTTTCCTGGCTTTCAGTTTGTTCAGCGAGCTCTTCCTGTTCTTTGGCCAATTCCTCAAGTTTTTGTACCATATCCTGGATATCCTTTTCTACTTCCAGGTTTTTAAACAGCTCAAGCAGGCGTTCATTGTTTTTCTCTTTGGCCTCCTCGCTCATCTGAAAATCTTCCATCATCTGGATCATGTCCTCCTTGTTCAGTTCCTGCAGAAGTTCTTCGATCTTTTTCATTAAATCCTGGGTCTCCTTATCGACAGCTTCTTCGAAGAGCTCCTCCATGTTTTTCTGTTTCTCCTGGATTTCTTCAGAGCGTTCTGTAAACTCATCCTGGTTTTTGAGATTTTCTTCAAACTTCTCCTTAGCCTTTTTTAATTCTTCTTCGAGTTTTTTCTGTCTTTCAAGAAGTTTCTCAAATTCTTTTTTGTCTTCCCAGTCCGGTTCTTGTTTTTGAAGAAGTTTTTCTCTCATTTTCTTGAGGTCTTCACGAATCTTTTTTGACTCTTCTATAGACCTGGCGAGTTTGTCTTTAATGTCCTCTTCGTTTTCTTCTTCCTGTTCTTCAAATTCTTCAACAGTCGGTTTCTCGAATTCCATCACAGAAGTTCTGGATGACTTGCTGCCGTTAATGGCATCGTTATCGAAAACTTCAAAGTAATAGCTTAGTTTTTCACCGGGCTTTAGTTCCATCGCGTTGATATCCAGAATATAGTCATACTGAACTTCACGGTACTGGGGGTTTAAAATTGTCTCTTTTATGGTTTTCTGACCACCTCTATCATCAGTAAGTGTATAATTGAAGGTCAGGTTCATTAAGCCATAATCATCAGATGCGTTTCCAACAAAGTAAATAATAGCCTGTTCAAGACTGTCTTCAAAAATCTCGACCGAGATTTCAGGATGCTGGTCCCTGGTTACATTCAGGGTATAAGAGACAGAGTCAGGATTCGGAATCTGCTTGTTTCTTATGTATATTTTGTACACATCATCTTCCAGAATTCTTTTTTCCAGGCTAAAACGGTTTTCAGAAAGCCTGGTTGCTTCAACATTTTTGTTTGAAGAATTGAAGAAAACAGAAACCTGGTCCGTATTGTCTGATTCAAGTGACCATTTGATTTTTGTGCCTTCAGGAACCAAGACATCACCAATATTATTGAGTGTTTCATCTTTCCTGGAAGTGTAGGAAGGATAATCCAGGGATAATCCCAGATTGGTCAGGTTGGGTTTTAAAAGCACATTGAGCTCGTGTCCTGTGGATCTGACATCCCCTGAAAACAGACGAAAAGGAATATTCTTGTGGACATTCTTAAAAGTGTAGCTAAATGAGTCATCTGCATCCTTTTTCATTCTGTATTGGAAGTTTTCTACATCGACAAACACTTCATCAGGAAGAACAGAGCCTTCAATTTTCGCTTTTAATGTAAAGTCTTCATATTGAACCGCGTCAAGGTTACCATTTTGAATCCTGAAATGAAAAGGTGCTTCTCTTTCGAATTCAACATTATTGTTAATAATCCTATGTGTAGAATCCTTGATCAGGCTTGGAGCTGCAAACAACATAATCAGCAACAACAACGCTGGAGGAAGGGCATATTTCAGGTATTTCCTGTTCTTGCCAAGATCAATGGCTGTGCGGAAAGGTACCAGTTTTATAGATTCTGTCTTTTGGTTGATAGATGCCATCACAAGGTCTTGTGATGCATTACCACCACTTTGCTTTTTTAATTGCAGAATATTGAGAAGCTTGGCTTTTACAGTGACAAAATGATCACCAATGATCATCGCAGCCTGTTCATGATCTATTTGTTTACCTAGTCGAAAATACTTAAGAAGCGGTTGTCCCACCCAGAACGATAATGCGCCTGCGGATATAATAATAAACCCGAAAAACAATACTTTCCGGATCCCTGTATCAAAATAAAATTGATGTTCAAGAAGAGTAAACGCAAGGAACATTCCAACAACTAACCCTACTGAATACAATGATCCGCGTATAAATTGATTTAGATAGAACTTACGAATAAATCGATCTAACTTCTGTATTAGAAGATTGTAGTTACTCAGTT
>JABDPK010000086.1 GCA_013042795.1 Saprospiraceae bacterium
AGAAAGATCAGGTTTAAAATTCCTTTCTACGATTATAAATCCTGGGTCTGTTACTTAAATCCTAAAAAGAAAGATGCTATAGAATTGTGTTTTATTTATGGCAAACAATTATCCAATATCCAGGGCTTATTAGAGGACCATGGAAGGAAACAGGTTTCCGGGATTACCATATACAAAGTCCAGGATTTAAAACTTGATTTTATTGCAGAGATTTTTTCTGAAGCCGTTATACTGGATGATGAAATGAAAGCGCGTAAATAAGCTAATCCTTATTTTAATTTACGCGGCCTCTTGAAGATCGGTACCGTCGAACAGGGTTCTCCGTACATAATGCTTTGGGCGTAGGGCTTTAACTTTCTGGTTACTTCACTATAGGCTGCAGGAGGGACTGGCTTATTGCTGCACCCTTTTATAACCACTCTTTGTTCTTCATAATCGCTGAAATCTACCTTGTTGATCTCTTTGATATAATATTGTTTCAGATACTCTTCTTTGCTTCCCTGGAATACATCAAAAGCAAAATTCTCAAGGTATACAGAAACAAGCATGTATGCCCAAACCGGAATGATGGCTTCTGTCGAATTATGAATAAGAACAATCCTGTCGGAGTATTCTGACCAATCCAGTTCCTTGAGAGAAGCACGGAATAATTTCTCCTTGAGAATTAATTCCATATGCAGGAATGGCTTAAGATCAAAAGCAACGATATCCTTTTCCGGATACAATTCCTCAAGATTAATAACCTTGATTCCGCTATTGGCAACCCTGTTTATTAATGGTTTTTCTGCAGTCATTATTCTTCTTCTTTTATCCCGATGGTATTTTCTTCCTTTTCAAATTCTTTCAGTTTGGGTAACTCATTAAGGCTTTTCAGGCCAAAATGGTTCATAAACTTTTCAGAAGTCACATACAGCAAGGGTCTTCCGGGACCATCTTCCCTGCCACCGATTTCAACAAGTTCTTTGTCCAAAAGTTTTTGAATACTATAATCACAATTCACTCCGCGAATGGACTCAATACTGGATTTCGTAGTGGGCTGTTTATATGAAATGATGGCCAAAGTCTCCAGGGCAGCTCTTGACAATTTCTTTTTTGATTCGAGTTTCAGGTGTTCACTGATAACCGGATAATATGCCCCCTTTGTCATAAATTGATATCCACCAGCAATCTCTATGACCTCGAATGAATAATCATCACTGCGATATTTTTCCTTAAGTTGTTCTATCGTAGCTTCTACTTCTTTTCTGTCCATCTTCGTCTGAAAATGTGCATTCAGGCTCAACATAATATCCTTAAAGGATACCGCCTTTTCCGTAGCAAAAATCAAACTCTCAATATATAATAAAAGGTTTTCCAACTTTGACTAATTAAATATGACCACTCCACAACTAAGGAGTAAAATAATGATCGACAAAGGTATCCAAAAATGTTTATCGAAAGTCTTTTCAGGTTCGATATCCCAGTTTAAAGGTTGTGGTGTGACGGTATATTTATAGTCATTATTGTTCTTGCTGATATCCAGTTCCAGCATCTGGTGCTCTATAAGAAAACTGTATTTTTCAGGCTTCTTCTGATTGAACTTGATCATGATAATTGCATTATTAATGATCAACATTAAATGCCCGGATTCTTCACCATGGTACATGTCTATACTATAAGGTCTGCCCGTCAATGAAAAATATGTCCAGTTCAGTTGAGCCATAGCCTTAAAATAAGCGTTTTATAAAAAAGAAGCATAAATTCCTTCTCCATAATTAACATGGTATATTTAGGGAAATTGCCTCAACAGGATGAAACTTATGACAACACAGGAACGCGAAGAACTCAAGGCGAAGATTGAAGAAATGATTGTTAAATATGAAAAAGATATTAAGGATACCGAGAAAATGACGCAACCTATCAGTCCTGAAAATTCAATCGGTCGCATTAGCAGAATGGATGCGATCAATAATAAAAGTGTGATGGAAGCCTCTCTTAGAAATAAAATTTCCAAAAGAAATAAACTCAAATTGGCACTAACAAAGATCGATAACCCCGGCTTTGGCTTTTGTGAATCCTGCAAACAAAAAATCAACCCCGCTCGTTTGATGTACATGCCAGAAAGTACAAAATGTATTAAATGCGCTGACAGGTTCTAGTTTTTACCATCAGTATTTCTGCCCCTCAAACTACTCTCCTAGCTTATTATCACTTTGTCAGTTACAACAATTGAATATCTGTTCCAAGGGTTTGTATATCTTCCTAAATTTTGTTCTATTTGCTATGCAATTTTTCTTCCCTGCATATCCCTGTTTCAATCGTTATTAATTTAGAACATATTCTGTTGGTGATATATGTTGATATTTGCAATTAAAAATTAAAGTGCCGGGTGCTTAGTTTCTTTAGAAGAAATTTATTCATTAACTATTTTTTTCTGTTACTATTTGCAATAGTATTACAGGCTGTATTCTTCTTTAGCTCTACCTCCGAAAATCTTGTCATTTCACTGCCAGTGAACCTGACCAGCCTGCCAAAAATTTTCGATAGCCCATTCTTTCAAACCTTCCTTACAATTTTCCTGATCACATTACAGGGAACAACCATTTCACGATACGTAATTAATAACAGGTTCAGTAGAGCCCTGAGTGTTGTTCCAGGGGCTTGTTTTATCCTATTTGCATCTTTTGTAATGGAAGACCTGAGTTTTCATCCTGCCCTGCTTGCCAACCTTTTCTTTATTCTGGCCATTGGGAACCTCTTCAGGATATACAAGAAATTTCATCCTGTAACCAATATTTTCAACGCGGGACTGTTCCTTTCCGTCGCAAGCCTCATTTACTACCCTTATTTTATTTTCTTTATTGTTCTATTGCTTGGGCTGATAAGCCTTAGAAATATTAAGTGGCTCGAGTTTATACAATTAATTATTGGATTCCTTTGTGGTATATTCCTGGTCGGTGTTCTTCTTTATGCCAATGGACATATCGAGTTACTTGGTCAGATGATCAGAACAAACTTATCAATGCCTTCGATTGACTTTACTGATTTCAATTCGCTTATTAAACCAGTTTTCACATTAGCTATAATTTTGGTCCTGGTCTTCTACCAAAGTGAAATAATACGAAAGAAAAATTTTGATGTTATCAGGAAACTGGAACTGAATTACTGGATGTTATTGATCGGTTTATTTAGTGTGTTTTTTATAGATAATTTAGAAGAAATTCACCTCTTAACAATTTCATTTCCTGTTTCAGTGCTTGGAGGACTTCTTCTTGAAAAAAGAGAAAAAAGTATGAATAAGGAATTCATCTTTCTCCTGGTCCTTATCTTTTATTTTATATTGGTTTTTAAGCTAATATGAAATTTGATATTACCTTTGCCTCAATAAACTGAAAAATGAAATTTGGAGTTGTTGTTTTTCCCGGTTCTAATTGTGATGATGACATGATCCATGTTCTTGGTACTGTAATGAATCAGGAAGTGGTTAAAATCTGGCATAAAGAAACCAGTCTCTCAGCTTATGGAAATATTGATTGTATCATTCTCCCCGGAGGATTTTCATTTGGAGACTATCTCAGGTCCGGCGCTATTTCCAGGTTTAGTCCAATTATGGAAGAAGTCATCAATTTTGCCAATAATGGCGGTTACGTCTGGGGCATATGTAACGGTTTCCAGGTATTGTGTGAATCAAACCTTTTACCTGGAGTCCTATTGCGTAACAGCAATCAGCATTTCATTTGCAAGAACATTTACCTGAGTTGCGCTACCCAAAATTCTGCTATTACCTCAAAAATTACCAAAGACCAGGTTTTGAAAATTCCAATTGCTCATGCAGATGGTCGCTTTTTTGCAAAAGATGATCAGCTCAAAGAAATCATGGATAATGATCAGGTCCTTTTCAGGTATTGTGATCAATCAGGAGAAATTTCACCTGGAGCAAATATCAATGGATCCGTAGATAACATAGCCGGTATAACAAATAAAAAAAGAAATGTTTTCGGAATGATGCCTCACCCGGAACGCGCTTCAGAGAAAATACTGGGCAACACAGACGGTAAGGTCATGTTTGAATCACTCATTGCCACAATGGTCGAAACTCTTGTCTAATTATGTAGTCCGACGAAATACATCTCTGAATCAGGAGGTGTAGCAATATCCAATACTTTTTCAGTGATATACTGCCCGTCATCAATTTCTACCAGTATCTCGGATTGCAATGGAAAAGATTCTATGCAGCCATAACAAATGATGGATGCATATATGCAGTCATCCCTGTTAAGTTCATCTACAAATATCATCAGGTTATAGTAATGCCCCAAAGGGTCATCATGAGTAGCTTGCGGTAGAAGGTCATAGAGTATATTATCTACCTCATGTCGGACATATGAAACATCCTCATGTATCAAGGCTTCACAAAAATCAGAAATATAATACCGTTCACAAGCAAATATTGTGAAAATCGCAAACAGGAGTATCAGTCTTTTCATCATGGTTTTTCTATTAAAACGAAAAATCAAGGTGTAGGGTAACATCCCCTGATGTTAAAGAAATCTTATACTTTTTGTCGCTTGTAATGTCTCTGAATCAGACTACTCATGATGATTGATAAAATACAATAAGAAGTAAAGAAGATGATTCCGGGTGATAACTTGGAATAATTCAATGTATCGAGGTTGGCCATTGTCCCCGTATCAACAATTTGCGAATTGATCAGACCGTACATCCCTATATATGACATAAATATTGCGACCACAAATACATCTGCCATACTCCATTTGCCCATGTAGAAAATGATCGTATTGATGACAACTTTATCTCTTATGCGTTTTACAAACAGGTAAAACAATGATAATATCATTTTGGCTGCAGGTAATATAATGCTGAATAACAAAATCAGGAGCCCAACTATTTTCATATCCAGTGCATGGTTTTCAAGTAGTGTTCTCGTTACATCAATTATACTCTTGCTCTGAAAGTACATCACCTGCTCATCAAAGTGAATGTTTTTATCCAGCAGCTGGATATCAACAGAACTCAACCTTGCATCAAGATCAATCATTGGAAGTGCAAGTCCAAGGGCTAAAAATAATATACTGACAAGGCTTAAAAAGATCATTGAAGTTTTGAATGCCAGAATTTTTGAAACAAACAAAAGTAACAGGAGAGCCAGGAGAAGTGAAATGATAATAATCCGGATCAGTTTTTTTGATTCAATATTGACGCTTTCGATTTTCTCCTCCAGGTATAGATTTGTGGAGA
>JABDPK010000092.1 GCA_013042795.1 Saprospiraceae bacterium
TTGATAATCTTTCCAACAAAATCTCCTTGTTTGAATTTCAGAATTTCCTCTTTGGTAAGCCCAGGAGCAGATTCTGGATGCCAGTGGGCGTGAAAAACGATATAGATGATGTATGCCAAAACCAAAATCAGCCCCGGTAAGATGGCTGACCTGAACAGGTCTCCCACAGAAACATTAAGGACCGATCCCAATAGAACCAGTACAACGGAAGGTGGAATAATCTGTCCTAGTGTTCCTGAAGAAGCAATGGTTCCTGAAGCCAGTGCCGGATCATATCCACGTTTTAGCATGGTAGGCAGACTGATCAATCCCATCGTGATGACAGTGGCACCCACGATACCGGTAGAAGCAGCCAGTAAAGCCCCAACTATGACAACGGATACGGCCAATCCACCGTCGAGTCTTCCAAAAAGCATGGACATCGTATCCAACAAACTTTCAGCAAGACCGGATTTTTCGAGCATGATACCCATATAAACAAACAGGGGAACCGCAAGCAATACATAATTGCTCATGACACCCATTATTCTGGGAGGTAAAGCATGAAAACTGGATGGTTCCAAAAAGAGTATGGCATATATCATTGATAATCCACCAAGTGTAAAAGCAACAGGAAACCCGTATAGGATCAGAACAAGAATACTCAGAAACAATATGATGGCAATGACCTCCATTTATAATTCTTCATTTTTTCCTGTTATCGTCAGATATGATCTGAAAAACAGGGCAATAGCTTGCAACAGAAGGAGGATGAACCCAAATGTTATTGAAAATTTGATGATAAACCTGTAGGGTAGTCCACCAGGATCGGGGGATCCTTCATTGATTTGGTATGCATTCATCGCATAATCAAATGAAACATATATGATCATACAGCACCAGGGTATCAGGAATAATAGACTTCCGATCAGGTTTACCCAGGCTTTGTCGCGATTTGTGAACTTCTCATAAAAAAGATCAACGCGAACATGGCGATGATGCTTCAATGCGTAACCGGCACCAAAGAGAAAAATCAGGGCAAACAAATGCCACTCCATTTCCATGATCCATGCTGCCGAATCTTTCAGGAGATACCTGCGAAAAACATCAAAACAAACGAAAATGACCAGAATAGTAGTCAGCCATGACACCCATTTGCCAATGAATTCATTGATATTATCTACTATTTTGATAAAGGCAAGCACAACGGATTTGAAATTAGAGAATATTTCTCAGCAAGCTGGACAGAAGACAGATATATTTGAATATATATAGTTTCATAGGATGAAGAATTTTTTCATAAAGCTTTTTGTTACCCTTTCAGTATTGTTAATACTTTCATGTAAAACACAAGAAAAATCCATTGAGCATAATCCTTTCACAGCTGACCAGGACCTGGAAATACAGGTAGAGGATACAATCTTTTTAAGCGGAACACTATCATTCGCCAATAATTCAGTACTCGCAATAATGATTGCAGGTTCAGGTCCAACAGACCGGAAATGCAACAATGAAACTGGTTTGAATACAGATGCATTCAGGCTGTTGGCTGATTCTTTGAAATTAAATGGTATTTCTTCATTCAGGTATGATAAAAGGGGGATTGCCAGGAGTACACCGGTTCATGAATCCCAGATGGTTATTGGTGATCTGGTTAATGATGTCTTAAAAATTGTAAGGTTTTTTGAAGGTCATTTTGATCGAATTGTCCTGATTGGTCATTCGGAAGGTGCATTGATTACAAAAGCAGCGGCACATCAAACCAAAGAGGTAGATGGCATTGTTCTCTTGTGTGGAATCAGCACAACCCTGGATAAAATTATTGAAGACCAGTTGGCACGATACCCGAGATTGCTTGAACTTGCGATCGTTCACCTGGATGAAATCAGAGATAACAAAGCGCTTTCTGAAGTTCATGTCATGTTGAGGTCATTGTTTCGGGAAAGCGTTGTTCCATATCTCAAGTCGGCATTTGACCTGGACCCCATAGAGGAAATTTCCAAGGTAAAACAAGATATTATGATTGTGGGAGGACGTTGTGATGTCCAGGTTCCACCCAACCATGCAGATAGCCTTAAAGCTTATTCTGAACACGCTACAAAATTCATATACGAGGATATGGGACATTGCCTAAAGCATATTGGAGATGATTGCATGTTAAATGCTGAATCTTATTCAAATCCTGAGATTCCGCTGCATTCTCAAATGACAAGGGATATTGTGGTATTTATTTCTAATCAATAAGATTCTCAGGCATTTTTGAATTGTTGCCACCATGCCAGGATTTTCTCTTTTTTAAACTTCTCATCAATATTTACTTCCAATAATTTTTGCAAAGCTTCAGGGCTAATGCATGAATTCACAAAACTGTTAAATCTCGTATATTCTTTTGATACCTGTTCAGCTTCAGCTTCAAGAGAAGATCCGTCGTGTCCATATCTCATGTATTCATAAGCAAATACGAGCAAGTACCAGAATAACCAGCCATACTTTTGAGTATGCTTGATATGACCAATTTCATGCGCACAAAGTCTCATCCAGGATTGGTGTGCATTGGCATAGGCTGCCCTGCCATATTTGTCAGAATCATTAGAAAAGAAATTTTCGGTCAGGGTAATACTTTGCCAGTTTTTACTTCCCAGGGTAATGGCTCCGCCTCCATGAACAGCACGATACAATGGTATAAATCTGAGAAATGTTCTTGGATAAATTTTAGTGGCCATGATCATCTCCTCACTAATACCTGAACAAAGACTAAAAATATAGGCGACTGCCGGACTAAACTTAAAAACATTGATTTTGTCATTCAATGGTTGGACGATATGTTCAGGGTATGTAAACATTTATTCTATGAACAGATCTGCAATGATAGAATCCGAGGTAAGCCAGGCTTCTTCAGTCATAATATAGCGACCATTCCTTAATTTGATATGACCTGCCTCCAGGTGATTATTCAAATGATGTTCAAGGTCCTTATTGGTTTTGAGCTTCTCATTAACATAGGTTTCGTCGCAACCCCACATCGTCCTCAATCCTGTCATCAGGTATTCATTAAATGTGTCAGTTTCAGATAATTTTTCCTTTTCTACCGGTACAATATCATGTGCCAGGCTGTCAATGTATTTCTTATTGTTACTGACGTTCCAGTATCTGTTGAATCCGTTGAATGAGTGGGATGAAGGGCCAATGCCCAGGTATTTCAAACCTTTCCAATAACTTGTGTTATGAATGGCAAAATGGTTTTCTAAGGCATAGTTAGAAATTTCGTAGTGTATAAAACCCTTAGCTGAAAGGAAACGACGACATATATCATATTGTTCCTGTATAGCTTTCTCGTCGGGATTAACTTCTTTACCTGTTTTGACGAAATGTCCGAGTGCTGTTTTATCTTCTACCGTCAGGGCATAACATGAAAGGTGCTTTATGCCATATTCCATGGCCATTGACAAATTATTTTCCCACATTTCGTTCGTTGTTGTCGGACTGCCAAAGATGAGATCGATATTCAAATTTGTAACACCTGATTCCATAGCATCTCTGATGACCTGGTGTGCCTGGCCACTGTTGTGCGACCTGTTCATCCATTCCAGGTCTCTGTCATAAAAGGATTGGACTCCAATACTTAATCGGTTAACTCCAGACAGTTGCAAGGCCAGGATCTTTTTTTTGTCAAGGTCATCGGGGTTGGCTTCAAGAGTAAGTTCAATGTCAGATTCAACATGGAAATATTTATGTATTGTATTCAGGATGCGATCTATTTCGATGGGTTCCAGAATTGAAGGTGTCCCTCCTCCGAAGTAAATGGTATTGATTATTTCTCCATCCAGGAATTTATTTTGTAAAATCAATTCCCTGCATATTGCATCAATCATATCATCTTTCAGCCGGAGCGACGTTGAAAAATGGAAATTGCAATAGTGACATGCTTTTTTACAGAAAGGGATATGAATATAAATTCCCGCCATTCGCGTTTATCTTTACAATGTACAAATGTATCTATTTGAGATTTCTAATTATATATCTCCTGTTTTTCCTTTCGTCCCTCACAGTTCAACTGAAGGCACAAAGTTTTGAGCTTGAATATATATTTGACCAAACAATTGAAATACCTCGCAAATACCAGGGCAAAAAACCTTCTTCAATGTTGGAAGCTGCTGGTATGTCTGAAGAAGTAATTACTCATTTACTTGAAAACGATTACCTGGAGGCTACCCTGGATTCAGTTAACGTAGATACCCTACAATATAGATATCTTGCGCATATTCATACAGGACCGGTTTATAAATTCGAATCACTCAAACTTGATTCAACAGGTCTGTTTTTTCTTAATGAACTAGGCATTTTACCTCCCGAAACAGCGAATGACTTTCTTTTTGCTCGGGAAAGGATTTCTGATTATTACGCGACAATAGGTTATCCTTTTGCAAAAGTCAGGTTAAACCAGCTGGAATTGGATCAGGGGAAAATCAATGCACGACTCAGGATAAATGAAGGTCCCAGAATTATAATGGATTCGATTAGGGTTCATGGCGATGTTAAACTGAGATATGGATACTGGGAAAATTATCTCAATATTGATTTTTCAGAAAGTTACAATCATGAGGATATTATGGATGTTGAGAACAAGGTTAAAAAATTGACTTTCCTTGAACTTGAGAAAAATCCTGAATTGAGTTTTTTCTATGATTATGCTTCCCTGGATCTGTACGTCAAAAAAAAGAACAGTAGCCGGTTTGACCTCATCTTCGGTGTGATTCCAACCAATAGTATCGAAGGTAAACAGCTATTTCTTTCCATGGATTTTACAGCCGAAATGCTCAACAGGATGGGATACGGGGAATATCTCTTCATTGATTTTGAACGTTTGCGTCCGGAACAGCAAAAACTCGAGGTTGAATTTAATTATCCCTACCTGCTTGATCTTCCCTATGGCCTGGATGCCCACTTCAGTATATTCAGAAACGGGTTTGATTACCAGACGATCAGATCAGATTTAGGAATTCAGTATCTAATCAACAGTAGTGATTTTCTAAAATTATACTGGAATATTGAATCTTCACGATTGATTGATCTGGATACGACCCGGTTAAAAAACACCATGATGCTGCCGGAAGACCTTGATGTCAATATCAATGGAATAGGACTGGAATATTTTTTAACCCGGCTTGATTACAAATTTAATCCCAGGAGAGGCTACCAGTTGCGTGTGAATGCCTCAGGGGGATTAAGGCGTATCAAGGAAAATCTCGCGATTCTCTCTCTTGGTGATGACAATTTTGATTTTCAGACACTGTATGATGAGCTTGATCTTGAAGAACCCAGGTTCGAAATACGTACTAATTTATCATGCTATTATCCATTAAAAGACAGGGGTGCATTCGCATTTCATTTAAATGGAGGCTGGAAATATTCAAGTTCACAGTTAAGGCGAAATGAAAAATTTCAGATCGGTGGAAATAATCTTCTCCGGGGATTTGATGAAGCTTCCATTTTTACGTCATGGTATGGGCTTACAACAATTGAGTATAGATTGTTGTTATCTAATAATTCATATTTCAGTTTGCCTTTTATAGATTTTGCAATATTGGAGGACACAGAAGGAGATACAAGTTATGCCTTAGGAATTGGAGGCAGCCTTGGAATAGAAACAAATGTTGGATTGTTTAATTTCTCAATTGCTGTAGGCCGGACTGAAAATGAAGCTTTTGACTTTTCACGACCAAAAGCACACTTTGGATTTGTATCCTTGTTTTAAACAAAATTAAATGAAGAAAAGAGTTTTATCATTTGGTGCCAGTACCAGTAGTCGATCAATAAATAAGCAACTAGCCTGGTATGCTTCTCAACAATTGCAGGATGTGGAGATCGATTATGTTGAGTTAAAAGATTTTGAACTTCCATTGTTTAGTGTTGACCTTGAAGCTGAAATCGGGCATCCTGAAGCAGCGATACGTTTTAAAGAACATATCAGGAATGCAGATGGAATTTTGATTTCATTTGCAGAACATAATGGAAATTATACAGCTGTTTTCAAAAATTTATTCGATTGGATATCAAGAGTTGAAAAAAGTACCTGGCTGGGTAAGCCTATGTTTTTGATGGCTACATCTCCCGGTGGCAGGGGAGGGCAGGGGGTGCTTGAAATTGCTCGAAAACGTTTCCCGTTCATGGATGGCATTATCGTCACTGAATTTTCATTGCCTTTCTTCAATAAAAATTTTGATCCTCAGGAAGGTATTCTTAATCAGGAATTGCTCGAAAGATTTGATGAAGCGAAAAATATATTTCTAAGCAGCCTTCAAAAAACCGATCTGCTCCAGGACAATGATTAAGGTTTTGTAATCATGAGTCTTTTAGCTGCATTTCCAATTCTGAGAATGTAGACACCAGGTGGATATGGTGAAACATCCAACTCAAAGTTCTGCTGATTTATATTCAAATATGATATTATAGTTTGACCTGTCAAATCCATTAAGGTCAGGTTGTAATTGCCTGGTGAATCATTTGAGACATAAACAATATCACTTCCCGGATTGGGAAATATCTGGAAATCATCTTTTTGCGTGAGCGTATTGACCGAAGTAGTTATATCATAAATATTGCATAGATAAGGCTGAGGATTCGACTCCAAAGGATCTCCGGGTATAAGATCTTTGCCTTCAAATGCAGGATAGTCCGGACTATATCGGTATGCCCGGAACATGTCTCTAGATGAACTTGATGATCCCTGGCTTAATGCACCATTCTGGTTGACCGGATTGATGTAATCCCATACCAGATTACCTGCTGGGTCTACTTCAAAAATGCGGTATTGGTTTCCGGAACAAATCAAGGTATTTCCATTTGGTTGACGCTGAGCTCCTGAAATTCTGGAAGAGTAGAATTCAGTGTTACCTGCACCCTCGAAAGTCCATAATGCATCTTCCGGGCCATATTTTTCGCCTTCAGGAATATTGTAATTAAATCCGTTTAAAGGCGGTTGGACAACTTCAATGGTTGAAAAATTTCCTTCAGGTCTGCCTGATCCATTATTGAATATCATCAGGTTTCCACCTCCTGGTCTGTCACCAGGTATCCAGTGCGCATCATGCTGACCATATAATCTTTGATCTTCAATTCCTCCCCGATGGTAAATTCGAGGATTACCCCACCTGAATAATATGTCTCCTCCCTTCCCGGCAATACCACCTGTATGACCAGCTGCTTCTTCTATCGATGTACTATGATCAATAATATAGATTTCGTTTAAAGACCTTGAGCTGAAGATGATCTGGTCCAG
>JABDPK010000093.1 GCA_013042795.1 Saprospiraceae bacterium
CACTGAAATTTGTTATTGGACTTAATGTGACAAGATCTCCAGTCATTTCACTTTTGGTGTTCGAGGTATGAAAACCGGTCACGACACTAATTTGTGTTTGTGAGAATAATGAGAAATTGTTTAAAGCTATAATGAAGCATGCAAGTAAAAATGTCATCTTTTTCATATTCCCATGATTTTGATAGTGAATAATTAATAGAATGACGTGCTGTAAATGTTAATGATAGTTAGCAGATTGTTAATGAAACACAAAAAAGGCCTTCCCGGGAAAGGAAGACCTTTTGATTAAAATCGAATAGTACAGGAAAAAATATTTTCCGGGTACATTTTTATAAATCTTAAGGAATCAGAATAATATGCCCCCTGAAATGGTAAGGCCTTCTGCGATGTCTGCAATCTTTAATTTTGGTTCAATATATACATTGATACTTTCGCTGGCCGTAAAAGATATAAAGGCCCCAAGGTTAATCCCAATATCTGAATCACCATCTCCATTAACTTTTCTGCTGGATATACTTAAACCACCTACTGGTGAAAGATCAAAACCGTCACCAATTTCTATAGCTTTATAGTGTGCATCAAGATCTATGGTATAATCAATGGAGTTTTCGAGATGGAGGGTGAAGCTTCCTGCACCTGCCCATAATTCATTGATGTCATAAATCGCCTTGCCCTGAACACCAAATATGGATCCATTTAAAATCAACTGGGAGCCAGCAGCAAAACTCAACTGACTTATACCTGCAGAAAAAACTCCGAAAAGAAGGCAAGTGATTATAACTAATTTTTTCATTGGGACTAAATTACTTATGAATATAAAAAGATATATATAATAATTGCCTATTTGTTTTAGACTTTATGTTTTTATCCTGATAACGGTAAAAAATATAGCGGCCCAGGATCCGGCGAGAGCCAATCCGCCAAGAGGTGTCAGCAGTCCGAACCATTTACCAATATTTATCCCAAGCACAGCTTTTAGAGAGAGGATATATAAACTGCCGGAAAACAAAAGGATACCTCCCAGGAAAAACAATCCGACAAAGAACAAACCGCGTATTCTGTATATCCTGTAAAGGAGGGCAGTACAAAAAATGGCCAGGGTATGAATAACCTGATAATGAACTCCTGTTTTAAAGGCATCAACGGATTTTGGGCCGAGGTGATCGGGAAGAACGTGACTTCCAAATGCTCCCAATAAAACAGAAGTAAATCCTAAAACTGTTGTGATGAGGATCAGGATTTTAAATTTCTTTTGCATATAACGCTAATTTAATGGATTTGCCAATCTATTGTATCCTGACCGGCAGATTTTAATATTTCATTGGTTTTGGAAAAATGAGCAGATCCCATATAGGCATTCCTGGCAAGGGGTGAAGGATGTGCAGCTTCCAGGACATGATGCTTCATCTCATCAATCAGTTCCCTTTTGCCTTGAGCAAATTTACCCCAAAGAAGAAAAATGATACCTTTTTTATGTTCTGATAGTAATCTGATCACACCGTCAGTAAACTGTTGCCATCCGATGTTTTTGTGAGACCCTGGTGATTTGTGCTGAACAGTGAGCATAGCATTCAGGAGAAACACACCTTGCTTCGCCCAAGCTGTCAAATCTCCATGTTCAGGCATGGAAATACCACAATCATCAACAAGTTCTTTAAATATATTTCGCAAGGATGGAGGTATTCTTATTGATTTAGGTACCGAAAAACAAAGTCCCATTGCTTCACCCGGACCGTGATAAGGGTCTTGTCCGATTATTACAACCTTGACCTTTTCAAATGGTGTAAGGTTAAACGCATTAAAAATTAAAGGACCAGGAGGGTATATCGTTTTACCTTTGTTTTTATCCTCGGTCAGGTTGATTTTGATTCGATCAAAATAAGCTGATTCGAACTCCTTCCAAAGCACTTTTTTCCACGATACATCAATCTGAACTTTTGAAGGATCCACTATTTCATAATTTGTTGTTCTAAGTTAACAATCTTCTTTGAGTCGATGGTTCAATACTGATGTAAAGTAAGTGATGAAATTGTCCGATTAATGATTATAAATAACTGCATATAATCATTCAAAATAATAAATTCGTACTCTCAAATTTTATAAGATGCAGGGTTTAAAAATGATTTTCCGGATTAAGTTATTTGTTTTGTGCGTTATTATGTTCCTTCATAGTGATGCGACTTCTCAATCTCTGAATGTTGAAGTTCTGAACAAGATGAAAACCGAGATCAATGCGGGAATGGTGAAGATCAGAAATATATCTGCATTAATAACCAATCCTGAAGCCAGTAAACCGGATGCATTCCTGGATGATACCTGGTCTGCAGGTACGGTCTATACCAAGGATAACGAGTTGATAAGTACCATGCTTCGATTTAATATTCAGAAAAAACGAATGGAAGTAAAGGTGTACAATGAAACAAGAAGCCTGAATGTCAACAGGATCAACGGCGTGGTGTTGAACCAAAGACTCTTTGTACCGTTGAAATCAGGAGAAGATTTCGATGGAACTTCTCCAATATATTTTGAAGTTTTGGTGAATGGTGAACTCAGCCTGCTAAATAAATTCACATTAAATCTTAAGAAACGCGGAGGTAGTTCCTTACATCCAAATCTGGGAACCAGCGATTCATTTAAGATATATAAAGACCTGTATTATTGCGTGGAAAAAGGAAATCCGATGCGCCTTGAAAAGGGAAAAAAGAAACTCTTACCTAAATTTGGTGCCATGGAGAATGAAATTGAATCATTCGCAGATCAGAATGATTTTGGCTTTAAGAAAGACAAGGATATCATTGTTCTCTTTAAGCAATTTAACAAGTTGCTTCCAGATCAGGACAACGGGGTAGAGTAGTGATTTTGTACTCTATCATGAAAGAATGAAATAAATTCAAGTTCAAACTACCTTGATTTAGCATTAGTATTTAATAACTTAATACAATGACAACCTCTTTTAGGAATGGACGCATTAAGACATTAAGGCATTGAGGCATTAAGACATTAAGACATTGAGGCATTCAAACTATCCAGTCCACTCCTGGGCTTTCCTGTAGACTGTTCCCCTGAATAATGCGACAACCTCATCATGTTGGTTGGTCACTTTTATCCTGTATTGCCCCAATTTATTAGAAAGGTTTTCTTCAACTGCTGTTGCTGTCAGTGTATCACCTGAATGAATTGCAGCAGTATGGGAAATAGAAGTTTCTATAGATACAGCGATCCTGCCCCGGCTATTTGAGGCGAATGCAAATGCGCTGTCTGCGAAGGAATAGGAAATACCTCCATGTGCAATGTCAAATCCGTTCGTCATTTCCTTTCGGACTGTCATCCGCAATATGCAATGTCCGGGACTTATTTTTACCCTTTCGATGCCCAGCCATTTGCTGAAATCATCGTTGTTATACATTTTTTCTACAATCTCTTCAGGAGTCATCTATTCCCCGTTTTTACGAATAGGTATGTTTTCTACAATTTCGAGACCGTACCCAATAAGTCCTACACGTTTTCTTGGATTATTTGTCAATAGCCTGATTTTACTGATATTCAATTCGTTTAGAATTTGTGCGCCGATACCCAGGTCTCTTTGTTCACTGCTGCTTGTATGATGAGGAAACGGGTTGGGGTGTTGTCCGTTATTCAATTGTTTTTTGAGTGATTCCAGTGTTTTGATAATATGGTTTTCTTCCTCATTGTGTCTTAAATACAATAAAACACCCTTTCCATCCTCTTTTATCAATTCCAGCGTTTTATGTAATTGTCTGCCATACCCATCGAGCAGTGCACCAAGTATATCTCCCGTGTTTGAAGAGGAATGCACACGGGTAAGTACTGCTTCTCCATTATCCCATTGGCCTTTTTTTATGGCAAGATGTGTTAATCCTGAATTTATTTCCTGGAAAGCGATAACCTCAAGTTCACCATACTGGGTATCAAGGCGTACACTTGTTTTTCTCTCTACAAGCCTTTCTTTTTCCATCCTGTAGGCAACCAGGTCTTTTATTGAAATTATCTTGAGATCCAGTGCTTTCGACATGTTCAATAGATGTGGTAATCTTGCCATGGATCCATCCGGGTTGAGGATTTCTACAAGGGTACCTGCGGGATAGAGTCCTGCCATTCTGGCCAGGTCTACAGCTGCTTCGGTATGCCCTGTACGTCTTAATACGCCACCTTCTTCAGCTAAAAGGGGAAATATATGCCCTGGTCTTGCAA
>JABDPK010000100.1 GCA_013042795.1 Saprospiraceae bacterium
TACTCGGACAATGGGCCAAGACAGAAATGAAAAGTACGCTCAGTCTGAATGAAAACTTGAAATTATCTGATCTCAATGAGACGCCCTGGGTTAGAAATGCAATTTCCGAGGAAAAGAATATGCAGGAATTGTCTTTATATCTGGATGAAAATCACGTGAGCAATCAACTTGAAAATCTTGCCAGGAAATTGAAGCAAAGACAACAAATCAACGGAGGATTTTCCTGGTATCCCGGAGGCAGGGATAACTGGTACATCACACAATATGTACTGGAAAGCCTGGGTAAATTAAAGGTGCTTGGACTCATGGAAAATAATGATCTCATGAGTTTACTATCCTCATCAGTTCAATATATCGATGAACGGATATTGACTTATTACAAAAAGATAGACAAGGATCAATACGATTACGCAGATTCAAACATCCTTCATTACTATTACGTCAGGAGCCTGTTTAGGGAGATACCCATTGCAAATCATGTATATCCGGCATTTAATTATTTCAAAGGCAAGTTAGCAGATAAATGGACGTCTTATAACAGTTACCAGCAAGCATTACTCAGTATTGCCTTCCATAGATGGAATGAGCTTGCCAATTCTGACAAGATCTTCCGGTCACTTTCTGAACGAATGGTGCAGGATGAAGAACTGGGAAATTACTGGAATGATCAGGCCGGGTATTATTGGTTTAATTCTGATATCTCCAAACAAGCTGCCATGATCGAATTGTTCAGATTGAAAAATAGTGATCAATCACTTATCGACGGCTTGAAATTATGGCTGCTGCGCAACAAACAAGTCAATAGCTGGAAAACGTCCAAGGCTACCGCCTCTGCGGTTTATGCATTCATGCTGGATTCGGATCAGTGGTTAACTCTGGACGGTGAAATAAATATTTTACTTCCTTCCAATTCCAAAAGGATCGATTTTGAAAATGTAGAGTTTGCGACCGGTTATGGGCGTAAAGACTATTTGACGGGTATTGATTCTGAATTAGGATTATTAAAAGTATCGAACAATAGCAAGCAACTATGCTGGGGTGCAGCGTACTGGCAGTACTTTGAAGACCTTGATAATATTCAAAAGCTTGAGGATAATCCTTTATCGATAAGCAAACAGGTATTCAGGCTTGGAGTAGATGATAATGGATTAACCCTGGAAGAAATAGAAGAAAATAATGTGCTTACTCCAGGTGACAGGGTGCGCGTGAGAATCGAATTAATGGTTGACCGACCAATGGAGTTTATAGAGATGAAAGATATGCGGGGTAGTGGACTGGAACCTTTAGATGTGCTAAGCAAGTATAAATACCAGGATGGACTCGGATATTATCAATCAACAAAAGATGTAGCCACATACTTTTATTTTGAAAGAGTGGCCAAAGGAAAGTATGTCTTTGAATATGACCTGTTTGCAAGTCATAGCGGGCAGTTTTCAAATGGAATATGCCAGATTCAGTCTTATTACGCACCGGAATTCGGCAGCCATAGTGAAGGTGTCAGACTGAAAATAGAATAAATTAACTTCGAAAGGTTCCATTGGCAGCCAGGACATGATTAATTTCGCATATTTGGCCTTCAAAACTCCAGACAGTAGAAATGAAAAAGTGGATTACAGCCATGCGACTAAGGACCCTTCCACTGGCATTTGCAAGTATTGCCATGGGTGCTTTTCTGGCAGCCTCTCACAACAGTTTTGTGCTTTCAATATTCATCCTTTGTGTAGTGACTACATTGTTGCTTCAAATACTTTCCAATTTGGCTAATGATTACGGTGATTCCGTGCATGGTGCTGATAATGAAGAACGAAAGGGGCCAAGCAGGGCCGTACAGTCAGGAGCCTTATCGCCTTCAGCAATGAAAAAAGCGATTATCATTACTTCGATTTTAAGTCTTGTCTCAGGTCTGTATCTTCTTCACATCTCAAATCTTAACTTCAGTGAGTATCTCATTTTTATTGGTTTCGGTCTCCTGGCAATAATCGCTGCAATTCTCTATACCAATGGAAAATTGCCATATGGGTATAAGGGTCTGGGTGATATTTCAGTGTTTATATTTTTCGGTCTTCTTGCCGTTGTAGGTAGCTATTACCTGCAGACCAGAAACCTGGACCCTATGATCTTTTTACCCGGAACGAGTGTAGGCCTTTTTACTGTTGCGGTATTGAACATTAATAATATCAGGGATATAGAATCTGATCTTGCAGCCGGAAAAAAATCAATTCCTGCAAGATTGGGCAGGAAGAATGCGGTAGTTTATCATGCCATTCTTTTAACGGGAGGCCTGATGGCTTCACTGGTATATGTGAGCCTCAACTTCACAAGTATCTGGCAACTGTCATTCCTGGTGATTCTACCGGCCCTTCTAATCAATTTTAATGCGGTTAGAACCAAAGTGGAAGCTGGGTTGCTGGATCCCTACCTGAAACAAATGGCCTTGACAACACTGATTTTTGTGATCGTATTTGGAGTTACAAATATGAATTAACAGTCAGAAGGTAGAATCTATCACCAATTTCATCGAAATTATCGCTTATACTGAAACTAGTTTGTTCTATTTTTCCTTAATCTTATATAAAATTATTCCAATGGAAGAAGGTAAAAAAATTAAAGATCCACGCACTGCACATAGCAATTCAATCATCAAGAATCATATGATCTGGTCTATGGGGGCAGGGTTTATTCCTGTACCTGTCGCAGACTTCTTTGCTGTAAGTGCTATTCAACTGGATATGATAAGACAATTGAGTAAAATCTACGAGATTAATTTTAAAGAGACCGAAGGAAAAGCTGTTATTTCAGCACTTACAGGCTCAGGTATAGCCAGAATCGGAGCAAGGGCCATTAAATTTATTCCGGGAATTGGTTCAGTATTAGGTGGTGTAACCCTTGCTGTACTTTCAGGGGCATCAACTTATGCATTGGGTGAG
>JABDPK010000106.1 GCA_013042795.1 Saprospiraceae bacterium
AGGCGGCTTTTCCATCTACATAGAATACATAGAACCGGCAATTCTCATCGAAGTAAATATCTGCTTCAAGAAAGATATTGCCTTGCTTTGCAAAAAACTGTCTTGCCATTGGCTTGCATCCTGAAGGTATAACTGTTTGAGCCTCGCGGGCAATATAACTGACATTGCTCCTGATACTGGCCTGCTGATCCTGGCTCATACTAAAGGGGAGATCATGAAATATATAATCAAGTAGATCAGCATTGTTCCAGACATCCATTACAAGTTCCTGTGGTATGCTCTTAAATCCCTGCTGCGACTGATTGCTTGTTTGGGAAACTGTCTCCTGCGTGACCGTCCCCGATTTCTCAGGGGATGGTTTACATGAAATCAAACCGAGGAGAAAAACGATACAGAATATGTTTTTTATCATTATTTAGAAATTATAATCCGTTCTTAAAGTCCAAAAATAACTAACCAGGCTGTCAGTATTTATAAACCTGTCACTCTTAAATAGCCTGGTAAATGATCGGGTGAACCGTGCCGTAAATGTCCAACGGGCATTGATTGAATAACTGGGGCCGATCATCCAGCTGATATCTGTCGTATTAAACTTTGTGATATCTTCTTCATACAATCCATTGGCTGAAGTGATATTCATCAGATATCCATAGGTTAACCCGGCATGCAATTTTATTTTGTAGTAGTCTTCACCATCAATATACCAGTCTTTTATACTTACATAAACAGGTATTTCAAGATAATCGAGATGTGTCTTCTGAATATCTCCGGATCCTAAAAACCCGGACTGACTTCCTCTTTGACTATATAATAATTCCATATTTAGATCTAATTTCTTCCTGATCTCGTAGGATAACTTCAATCCTGTGCTCATTCCAACCTTATCGTAGCCCAACAAACCATCACCATCAATCTGGGCAAGTGTCAGCCCCAGCACTGCACTACCCCTGAAAGCATTCTGTGCATTCAGGAAATTGAGCGAAAAGAGCACAATCAGAAAAAATAAAACAAATCTTAAATTCATATTATATATATCCATATATATGGAAAACCTTTATATTTGAGCAATTATAAAATTCCATATGGCCGTAAAATATAACAAAACTACATTATCTAATTTAGAACAATTATTTAAGGAAGCTGATTTTACTATCAGGTATGAAAAAGGACATTTCAGATCTGGATATTGTCTCATTCATGATAAAAAGGTGATTATAATCAACCGGTTTTTTGATGAAAAAGGCCGGATTGAAAACTTCCTTGATATTCTAAACCAGGTAAAAATTACTGACAACCTTCTTTCACAAAGAAGTAAAGAATTTCTGAGCGTCATTGAGAAAAGCTATGCCGAAGATTCTAAATTAGTGGCATAATCTAACCACGTGAAAATAACTGCGTTAGGAACCGGCACTTCTCAAGGTGTACCCATACTTGGTTGTTCCTGTAAAGTCTGTCTCTCCAAAAATGCAAAAGATAAAAGACTGCGTTCTTCTGTTTTTATTGAATATAAAGGCAAAGGCATTCTTATTGATATAGGACCTGACTTCAGGCAACAATTCCTTACAAATAATCTCCACACCGTTGACGCCATTCTATTAACCCATGAACACAATGACCATATTATTGGCCTGGACGAAATAAGGGCTATAAACTTTACTCAAAAGAAGTCCATCCCTTTTTATGCCAGATCAAGTGTTGCAGCACAGATCAAATCAAGATTCCCCTATGCATTCCCCGAAAATCCATTTCCAGGAATGCCCCGACTTGATCTGCACATTATCGATGAATCTTCATTTCAAATTGACGATATAAAAATTCATCCCATTAAAGTAATGCACGGCAATCTGTCCATCCTGGGATTCCGAATCAATAATTTTGCATATATCACAGATGCAAATCATATTCCTGAGAGTGAATTGGACAAATTAAAAGATCTCGATGTATTAATTATCAATGCTCTGCAAATCCGTGAGCATTATTCTCATTTCAACCTGGAACAAAGCCTGGAAGAAATAAAAAAAATCAATCCGAAGAAAGCTTTCCTGACTCACATCAGTCATAACCTTGGTCTCGCAGAAGAAATTGAGGCTCAATTTCCGGTTAATGTCCGCTTGTTACATGACAGGATGGAGATAATATTGTAAAATCTCTTTCAATTCATTAAATTGAAGCCGTAAGTAAATCTATACCTGAGTTTCGTAATATTTAATTGGCTAATGACTGTAAGCAGGATATTGTTATCAATAATGATTCTGGTCTTTATCCTTCCCGGAAAGGGAAACGGACAACAATACCCGCAAAATTCGCTTTACCTGATTGATAAATACAATATCAACCCCGCTTATGGTGGTCTTGACCGGTCTTTAAGTGCCAATTTCAATTACAGGACCCAATGGCAGGATATTACAAAAAATCCAAAATCGTTTTACTTCAATGCCCACATGCCACTATATATTATCAATGGCGGTGTCGGTTTTTCACTTCAAAGCGATGTGGTAGGTTCTATAAAAACGACCAGGCTCAACTTCTCATATAATTATGTGTATCCTATTTCCGGAGGAGTTATTTCAACTGGTGGAAGCCTGGGCTTGAAACAACACAGGATCAACGGAGCTGAAATCATAACACCTGGAGGAATCTACGAGCCCGGAATTATTTCCCATGAAGATCCTATCTTATCAGAATCAACCATGAACGGTATATCACCGGATTGGACAATAGGTGTGTTTATTGGACAGGACTATTTTGACCTTGGAATTACTATGTCAAATATTACCCTGTCTTCTTCAAGTTTTGATAATTTTACCTTCAATCAATCAAAACATATAAGTCTATTTGGACAGATCCCATTATTGATAGGTGATTTTGAGGTTTATCCTTCATTCTTATTAAAATCTAATTTCAAATCATATCAGAGCGACATTTCCTGCCTCATAAAAAGTGGCAATATTTTTGGAGGTATGAGTCTGCGAGGTTTCAATGAAAAGTCATTGGATTCGTTTATAGTAATAGGTGGTCTTAAGATAAATGAGCATTATACATTATCATACAGCTATGATATGGGTATAAGTGCATTACGCGAAGTATCACAAGGTTCGCATGAAATAAACATCAATTACAATCTGAATAAGCGTATTGGGATTGGTTTACCACCGGATATTATTTACAATCCGAGAAATCTTTAAAGAATATTTAAAAATTAAAAAGAAAATAAAATAAGCCCCCTAATACAAGCGTTAAACTAATTGCTAAGTTAAACTTTAGTAAGGGCAATATTATTTTGGGGCTAAATTTTTGTTTTAAACAACAAAGTTTAATTTTACACGTCATTGAAAATTGGCATTGTAAGAAATCGGCTAAAATCAGTTAAATAAACATGAAAAGAAAAGCATTTTTTGCATTTGGCTTAATCATATTTATGTTAAGCTCATGTGGAAGAGACGGGTCAGGAGAGCTAATTGGAGTGCAGGACAGACCCGGCTGGAACGGAATCAATCCCTTTGGTATGGTATATGTCCCTTCGGGTACTTTGACTATAGGTCAGAGTGACCAGGATATCTTCTCAACTTATACCCAAAGACCAAAACAAATCTCAATCGCCGGGTTCTTTATGGACGATACGGAGATTACCAATAACGAATACAGACAATTTGTTTATTGGGTAAGAGATTCAATTGCTCACGTGATCATGGGCGACTCCTACGAAGATGAATTCGGCAACGAAAGGCTGGACTGGGAGTTGGAACTTGACTATAACGACGAGACCCTTGATGAAATGTACTATGAAGGTGATATGCGTCTGTATGAAGGTGAGCGTGCCATGGATACCAGGCAATTTAATTATACATACAAATGGATTGACTGGCAGAAGGCTGCTCATAGCCCTGGCGCTATCAGATCAAGCCTGCTCAACGAGCAAACGTTAAACGTTTATCCGGATACACTGGTGTGGATTCGTGATTTTTCATATTCTTATAACGAGCCTTATTCAAGAAATTATTTCTGGCATCCGGCATTTGATGATTACCCGGTCGTTGGTGTAAACTGGAAACAGGCGAAGGCCTTTTCCCACTGGAGAACCAAACTCTGGAATTCATTCAAAGGTGAAGATCAGCCAAATACTGAAGAATTCAGGTTACCTACTGAAACTGAGTGGGAATGGGCTGCAAGAGGCGGACGTGAAATTGCACCTTACCCATGGGGAGGTTACTATATCAGGAACGCTAAAGGATGTCTCCTTGCGAACTTCAAGCCGGGAAGAGGAAATTATCCTGAAGACGGTGGCTTTTATACTGTAAAAGCAGATGCTTACTTCCCTAATGATTATGGTCTATACAATATGGCCGGAAATGTTTCAGAATGGACTGAAACTGCTTTTCACCCAAATGCTTATTCTCATACACACGATCTGAATCCGGACATTAAATATGATGCAAAAGATGACGATCCTGAATCATATAAGAGAAAAGTAATCAGAGGTGGATCCTGGAAAGATATTTCTCACTATTGTCAAACAGGGACGAGAAACTGGGAATATCAGGATACAACGAAATCTTATATTGGATTTCGCTGCGCTTTAACCTTCCTTGGAAGGTCCTTAAGTGACTTTTAATTGAGCAAACAGTTAAACAACAATATTAAATAATCGGTTAATAGCTAACTAAAAATTTCTAACTAATATGAGTTTTATAAAATCTAAAGGATTTAAATACCTTAAAAACTTGATCATCGGTGTAGGAGCGTCAATCGTAATGCTAGGAGCACTATTCAAAATTACGAGTCACCCTTTAGGTAACATCATGATTACTGCTGGTCTTTTGACAGAAGCTTTCTTATTCTTCCTTCTTGGTGTTATTCCTCCTGAAAAAGATTACTATTGGGAAAAGCTATATCCTGGTTTAGATAGTTACACTTCGAATATTCCTCCTCTTACTGCTGGTCCTCAGAAAGGTTCATTGAGACCTCTGAATGCAGAGACTGTAGAAAGCAGACTGGGAAATATGCTGGATGAACTACAAGGTATGTCCAAGTCCCTGGGTAGCTTAAAAGCATTACAGGAAGTAGATTTCACTGAGACGAAATCCCAGATGGAGTCTATGAATAACTTTTACGCGAAAATGAATGATGCTATGGCGACCTTGAGCGAGACCGTAGAAGATACTCAGATCTATAAAGATCAAATCGCTTCCTTGAACCAGAATCTGACTTCATTGAATTCAGTTTACGGAAATGTATTGGGTGCATTCAGACAAGGCCTTACTTCCTAAGAATCCCATATAACTATTTTTTAATCTTTAAAATCTAACGTATGGCTATTCCTAAGGAACCCAGGCAACTCATGATTAATATCATGTATCTCGTGCTCACAGCACTACTCGCACTGAATGTTTCTGCGGAGGTATTTAATGCCTTCAAAATGGTGGACAAAGGCCTTATAAAATCCAACAGATCATTGGATGAAAGTAATAATGCCCTTCCAACCGCGATCAGAGACGGTGCAAAAAAGAAAGAATCATTACTTAAATATGCTGACTTAATCGATCCGGGACGTCAAATGTCGAAAGATGCGAATGACTACCTGCAGCATGTGATTGATACCCTGATCAATGACAAGGGTTATAAAGAAGATCCTGAAACAGGTGAGATCACAGATGAATTAAAGGCAGCCAAGGATTATGACATCACAACAAGAGTTTTAGTTAACGGTCCAAAAGGTGATGGTAATGGTATCGGGAAAAAAATCAAACAAGTACTTGAAAAGTATCGTGCAGATATTATCGGTCTTGTAGAAGATGATCCTGAAACTCAAGTCAATGAAAAAGAAGAATTCATTAAGACAGTATCTGTAAATATTGACGATGAGTCATGGCAGAAGAAGAAAAAGAAAAGCTGGTCTCACTTCAATTTTGATCACATGCCATTGCAATCGGTACTACCGATCCTGAGCAAATTTCAAAATGATGTCAAATCTACTGAATCAGCATTCCTTAATTACCTTGCTGGTAAAGTTGGAACGACAACTGATGTTGTGATTGACAAGTATACAGTCGTTTCAGCACCAGAAAAGTCCTATATCATTAAAGGTGAAAAATACCGTTCGGAAATATTCCTGTCTGCTGCAGCTTCAGCTGACTCAAAAACAGGAATATCCATTTCTGTAAACGGTCGTTCACTTCCATTGAACCAGGATGGATTGGGAATTTATGAATTAACAGCGAATTCAGTAGGTAAACAAAAGTATACTGCGACAGCTTCGATCACTAACCCAGTGACCGGGGAGACACAGACTTTCAAGAAAGAATTCAACTACGAGGTTGGTGAAAGATCCGTAGCGATCTCCCCTACCAAAATGAATGTATTCTACATTGGTGTTGATAATCCTGTAGAAGTATCTGCTGCCGGTGTGGCTTCAAGCCAGATCAAGGTAAGTATGTCAGGTGCAGGTGGAGGTAATATCTCCAAAAATTCTGATGGTACATATAAGGTCACAGCAAACAAGCCGACAAAGAAAGGTGAATTTGCCAAGATCAATGTAACAGCACCAGGCATGAATGCATCCAAAGATTTCAGGGTAAAAAGGATTCCTGATCCAGTGCCGAAATTGAGTAAGAGCAGAGGTGGATCTATGGGAAGTGGAGAATTCAAACTTCAGCCGGGCGTATTCCCTGTACTTGAAAACTTTGACTTTGACGCGAGATGTGATATTGTCGGTTTCAGGCTTGTAAGAGTACCGAAAAGACAAGACCCACAGGTTGCTGTCAACAGGGGTGGAAAATTTGCTCCTGATGCAAGGAACCTGATTAAGAAAGCAACACCATCTGATAAGTTTTTCTTTGAAGATATCAAATGCAGATGCCCCGGAGACCCTGCACCAAGGGATTTAGGAGGTATGGTATTTAATATCCGATAGTTTAGCAAATAGATAAAAATTTAAAAGATCATGTTAAATAAAAATTTATTTTCTCTCATATGTCTTCTGTTGTTCAGCGTAGCTATCATAGCTCAGCAGGACAGACAGATCATTACTGAGTCAGGTACACCATTGGAAGACATCTATATTGATGGAATCGTAAAACGTACACTGGTAGAAGATGCTCCTGTTATTGAATATGAGCATATTCGTGAAGCTGATGTTGTATGGGAAAGAAAATTATGGAGGATAATAGATGTACGTGAGAAGATAAATGATGCATTTAAAAGTCCACATAAACCCTTCTTTTCAATTCTAAGAGAATTGGCTCAAAATGGAGATATTGCAGTTTTTAAAGACGAATTCTTCAGGGAACCAATGACTATTGATGAGATTGACAGGGAGCTTAACAGGATTGATACAACTACCATTTTTGATTATGATACTTATGAAGAAAAGGTAACTGTTGTTAAAAATGAAATCAACTGGGAAGACATTAAACAATTCAGGGTTAAGGAAGTATGGTACTTTGACAAAGAAGTATCACAGCTTGAAACCAGGATTCTTGGAATCTCCCCTATTCTTGATAACATTGATCCTGATACAGGTGAATTAAAGTATTCATTGCCTATCTTCTGGATATATTATCCTGAAGCCAGGGAACACTTTGCAAAATACAGGGTAAATAATGACTTTAATGATATTGCACCTACTTCCTGGTACGATTTGTTTGAACAAAGAAAATTTGCCAGTTATATCATGAAACAATCCAATACTCTCGATCTCAGGGTTGAGGATATCTATTATGGATATGACAGAGAAGGCATCGACAGGTTGATGGAATCGGACAAAATCAAAGCTGAATTATTCAACTTTGAACATGATCTTTGGGAATATTAAATTCTTTCGATTTTAAAATATATATACCCGCTTCAATTCACTTGGAGCGGGTATTTTTTTTCAAGCATCCACATAAAAAACAGGAGGCCATATTCCAATGTTATCAACCAGTATGGTATAGCTTCAAAAGCGTAAACGCCATAACTAAAAACGACAAGGAATGACCATAGAATAATCCAATAATGTAAACGAAAAACACACAAAACGATAAGCATTGAAAGATACCATGGATGAATGGTCGTTCCAAGAAGCAGGTAAACTGTAAATGAAAATATGAATACATCAGTCATCTCATTGACTAAAACAGGTCTGGTCTTTTTGGTAAACCATAAAATTAACAGGAAGGTTAAAATCCCAAATAGCGGACCGATCACGGCTATCTGGTTATACCCTGTCATCCATCTTCCTATTTCCCTGGTTATGTAATAGATACTGGCATTAAATTCAAATTTCTGGAAATACAGGTCGATACTCGATAGGAAATTATTCAGATCAAGGGACCAGAAAAGAGGTAAAAACATGATGGAAGAAATAATGATTGAACTTATAATGAATCTTCTCAACTCTCCCTTTTGATAGAGATACCACATGACCGCCGGGACAAACATCAATGGTAGCAATTTAGTGGCAATCGAAAGATTGAAAAACAAAGTGGCGCTCAGGTACTTCTTATGAATTAGAAAGTAGATGAATCCAAGGAGAAAACAAATCATAATTGCTTCGAAATGCAGGTTACCCGTCAATTCTACAATGATCAGTGGATTTAACATATAGATCAGAGCGTAGTACGCCGGCTTTTTCAGGTATTCAAGGATTTTTACCAGGAAAAAGAAAGAGACGACTTCTGCAATCAGGATCAACACTCTTAATACCATAGCAGATTGTTCCGGTGAATTATGGTCTCCAAATGCAGCCAGGTAGAAGCATAACTGATGAACAGGCGGATATACTGTATAATAAACCTGAGAATTCATCAATTCATACAG
>JABDPK010000113.1 GCA_013042795.1 Saprospiraceae bacterium
CTCTAATCCTTTTATTGAAAGTTGCGCACATATATTTCAATAATCCTTCTCATTAAAACGCAATGATGATTATGTGGGTCCAAAGATTAGTTCACCTATAATTTTGCCATGGTTTTAATAGTAATTGTTACCGGATTAAAGCCAGGAATTCAAACACATGAATTATTGGAAATCTTTATTAATTCATTAGTCCCAACTATATAATGAATATTTTTGTTTAACTTTTATGCAACAATAGTTAAACATTTTGGTTAAATACTCAAACAAACAAAAACCTATTTACATGTCTTTCCGATTATTCCAATTATCAATTTGTTTCCTGTTTATCTTTTTTGAGGGTAGCTTATTCTCTTCACCTATCCATGATTTGCCCGATCCTGGTGAAGAAACAGCAGTGTTAACAGGCATACTTCTGGAAGAAGAAAACATACCGCTTGGTTATGCTACCGTGGTATTATTGAGTCGTGTCGACAGCAGTATTGTTGATAATACGCTTTCCGATCCCGATGGCAGTTTTAGTCTTTCAGCAGCGCCGGGTGCCTATTACATAGAAATTTCATTTATTGGTTACGAGGATAAATTCATAAGCGATATTGATCTGACCGCAGATAACCTGGACTACAATCTTGGCAAAATAATGATGGAGACAGATGCCATTGCAATAGACGAAGTTCTGATTAGAGCTGAGCGGAGTCAAATGGAGTTCAAGCTGGATAAACGCGTATTTAATGTTGGTAAAGATTTAACAAATGCTGGTAATACAGCAGCGGATATCCTGGATAATGTCCCCTCAGTCAATGTAGATGCAGAAGGTAATGTAAGTTTAAGAGGTAGTCAGGGTGTAAGGATTCTCATCGATGGCAAACCATCCGGACTGATCAGCGCAGGCAACACAGATGCTTTGCTGAGAATGCAGGGAGATATCATTCAGAGTGTCGAAGTGATTACCAATCCTTCAGCACGCTATGAAGCGGAAGGCGAGGCAGGGATCATCAATATTATTTTGAAAAAAAATGAAGAAAAGGGCGTCAATGGATCTTTCGGACTGACTGCCGGTTTTCCTTCCAATTTTGGTTCTTCTTACAATTTAAACATGAGAAGGGAAAGTTTTAATTTTTTCTCCAATTTCGGTTTGGATTACAGGAAAGCACCTGGTGGCGGATTTTCAACCCAGCAATTCCTTGACGAAGGTATTCAGTCCAATTTATTCACAACAGATACCGACCAGGAAAGAGGCGGGCTTGGAGGATATATTCAGTTGGGCTCAGACTGGAATATAGACGAGAATAATTTACTGACCGGATCATTTTTATACAGGGGGGGAGACAGCGATAATCTATCTACAGTTCTTTACCGGGACTTCGATGCGAACCAAAACGTTTTGCAATCAACAACAAGAGAGATTATAGAAAATGAAAAAGATCATAATATTGAAGCTTCACTCGATTTTACAAGAAAATTCAAAAGGGAAGACCAGGAATTCAATTTTACATTCAAGTATATTTTGAATGAGGATACCGAAATTGCGGATTATAACCAATCATCAAATAACGCGTTGTTGAGCTTGAATCAAAATTCCGATAATACAGAGGATGAAGAAAATATCCTCATACAGGCGGATTATGTCCAGCCATGGGGAAATACAGGTAAAATTGAAACAGGGGTGCGCGCAGCGCTTCGCAATGTGCGAAATAATTTCCTGGTGGAAGAAGATGTTGATGGGCAGAAAAGCACGATTCCGGGATTTGATGACGAACTTCAATACGATGAGAACATCTATGCAATTTACCTGAACGGTGCCAATGAATTTGGAAACTTAAGCATACAAGGGGGTGTCAGGGCAGAATTATCAGATATTCGCGCGTCTTTGGTCCGATCAGAAAATGAGAATATTCAAGATTATTTAAACCTTTTTCCAAGTGCGACCCTGTCATATAAACTAAGTGAAACCAATCAATTGCAGCTGAGTTACAGCAAACGACTTAGCAGACCTTATTTTCGTCGCTTGTTGCCATTTTCAAATTTTAATGATCCCCGAAGTATACGATTAGGCAATCCGGGATTGCGCCCGGAATTTACCGATTCCTATGAACTTGGCTATTTAAAATATTTTGAAAAAGGGACCCTCTTGACAAATGTATATTTCAGAAGCACGGAAGGTGTAATTCAAACGCTGACCATGCCTTCAGAAGATGGTACAACAATTCGCTTCCCTGTAAATTTATCATCACGAAATTCATACGGTCTTGAATTCAATTATAGTTATGACCTTACAGCAGATTGGGATATTACAACTGATCTCAATTTTTTCAAATCGACCCTAAAAGGTACTTATGAAGGAAAGACCTATGATGCTGAAACATTTAGTTGGTCCGGACGTATAAATTCAAAATTCGATATAGGAAAGCAAAGTCAAATACAGGTTTCCATGAACTACAGGGGACCGGAAAATACGGCTCAGGGAAGACGCCTTTACTCGGCCAGTTTAAACCTGGCCGCTTCAAAGGATGTTTTCTCGGGTAAAGGATCTGTGACGCTGTCGATACGTGATCTTCTAAATACCAGGAAATGGAGATGGAGAGTTGATTTACCTGATTATATTGCTGAGTCCGAATTTCAATGGCGACAAGCCCGCAGTGTGGTTTTAACCTTCAATTATCGTCTCAACCAGCAAACCCGCTGATAACATTCCGGGAAAACCCAAATACGCCGTCCAATACATTTATCCTGAAGTCACCTGGATTATGACCAGCTAATTCCCAATCTTTTACGCTTAGCTTTCAGGCTCAACTGCAGAACTCTGGTTTCTCCTGTCACTAACGAGGCCATAAGTCATAAATAAACTGGTAATCAAAATCACATAGAGAAAGATACCTGGATCGAATTCAGCAACTGCCACGGAAGCAGGAATGGAATAAAACAAAAGGATAGTCAACAGGCCTCTTGGGGCCATCGCCAACTCGGGCATAATGCTGCCCTTGAGTA
>JABDPK010000119.1 GCA_013042795.1 Saprospiraceae bacterium
AAACTTTACACTTATGGAGAAATTGTCCAGAAAAAGGTTCTTTCAGGGTTTGGCAGCAGGCACATTAAGTCTGCCATTTGTCATAAAAGCTTTATCCAGTGATAGTTATGCACAGAAGAATGACCCGGCTGGTTATGTCTCCCGTGAAAAATTCAAACTTAAGATGGTAACCACATGGCCTCCTAATTTTCCAGTTCTGGGAGAAGCCTGTAATAAATTTGCTGAATGGGTATATAAAATGTCTGCAGGTCGTCTGGAAATTAAGGTATATGGTGGCGGAGAGCTTGTACCGGCCCTGGAATGTTTTGATGCTGTAAAAGATGGAGCAGCGGACCTGGGCAATGGTGTTTCGTATTACTGGGCAGGGAAGATAAAGGCTACACAATTCTTTGGAGCTGTTCCTTTCGGGATGAATGCCCAACAGCGCAATGCCTGGATTCTTTCCGGCGGTGGTGCACAACTGTGGGAAGAACTTTATGAACCTTATAATCTTGTACCATTTATTTCCGGAAATACAGGATGTCAAATGGGAGGATGGTTTAATAAGGAGATCAACACCATAGATGATCTTAAAGGATTGAAAATGAGAATGCCAGGTCTTGGCGGAAAAGTCCTTGAAAAAGCTGGTGGTGCCCCTGTTCTCCTGGCTGGTGGTGAAATTTATACAGGATTGGAAAGAGGGGTTATTGATGCGACAGAATGGGTAGGTCCATATCATGATTACCTGATGGGATTCTACCAGATTGCAGATTACTATTATGTAAATGGCTGGCATGAAACAGAGGCTGCCGTTGAGACAATCATGAATAAGGAAAAATGGGAATCATTGCCCGGTGACTTGCAGGAGATCATCAGGAGTGGTTTGCTCAGGGCCAATATGTGGGTGCTTTCTGAATTTGATGCAAAAAACTCTATTTACCTCAAAAAGTTGGTTGAAGAGGAGAATGTTGACCTTAGGTATTTTTCGGAGGATGTCCTTGATGCCTTACGTGGATATACAAAAGAGGCTATTGATGAAATTATATTTAATGACCCCATCGCAAAAAAGATATACGACTCATATAAATCATTCCAGGATGAAATTTCTGAATGGTCCAGTATTTCCGAGCGACAGTATTATACGAGGATCATGAGTTAGCAAGATCATTCAATATTCCTGTAGAAGTTGCAGAAGATTGGTCAAAGAGATCGTAAATATTCGACCCCCTTTTAAATATCAATTATGAAATTTGGCATATGTAGAAATATTTAGTTTAATTGTTGTTATATAGATGATAATAGGAGTACCAGGAACAAGCTTGGGAAGTGAAGAATAATTAAATGCAATACCTTTATTCAATATGACATTTCAAGAAATAATCGAATCCTGTCCTAATGAAGTTGATCTTACTAATGAAGGGCATTCTGAATTGATTATGGCTACGGTGGAATCGATTCTGAATGAAGGATTCAATATACCGGATATTGAGAAAATTGAACAGCAGCTCATTCGTGATAATGATAAGTCTTCCATTTTTATTTTACTTGCTCTTAAGATCGCCAGGTCAAAAATACTCGCCTCCAAAGTAACTGAACCATTATTTGTATCTGTTGTGTTCGCTGTTTACAAAGAACATAACCGCATACGAAAGAGCAATGAACACCCCCACGGTGAAGATTTTCTTTTAAGGAAGGTGAAGCAACTACAATGGCTATTTGATAACAAAGATAATATTGAATGGGAGATGATTATTGTAGATGATGGTTGTCCGGAAGGAAGTGGAAGAATAGCACAAGGAATCATTGATAAACATGAATTAAATGAAATAGTAAGAGTCCTTTACTTGGCTGAAGCCATTGAACAGAAACACCCGGTGGCAAAATCCTTAGACAAAACCAGTGAAAGTCAAAAGGGAGGTTCTATCGTTTACGGAATGTGGGATGCTATTAAACGAAAGAAGAATGCGAACCATATCGTAATCTACACAGACGCAGATCTGTCGACACATTTAGGGCAGGTGATGTTACTGGCTGAACCATTGGTCAACCTGGACAAAATGGTTGCTATTGGGTCACGCAGGGAAACAAATTCTGTTGTTATAAAGAAAGGAGCAAGGAACAATCGTGGTAAGCTTTTTATCTATTTATGGAAACGACTAATTCCTAATTTGGGAGAGATAGTGGATACACAATGCGGTTTTAAAGGATTTAGAGCCGAAATCATCCCTCATGTTATCAAAGACATGATAGAGAAAAAATTTGCTTTCGATATAGAATTATTACTAAGAGCCGAGCTTCACAGGAATGATGGAATTACCAAAGTTCCTATAGCCTGGATTGATAGCGAAGCTGCCTCCACAACCACAGATTTACAACCATACCTGTCCATGTTAAAATCCATAGTAAAAATGTACAGGAAATATTTTACGCCAGGAGACCTTTCTGAAGAATTTGCCATTTTCATAGAATCGGTTGGTGAAAATGAGTTTCAAAAGATGTTGGAGAATATACCTACAGATATTATTGCCAGAAATCCTGAATTGTTTACAGGATATGATAAGGTAAGGGTTAAGGATTTTGTTATTAAGTAGTAAGGAAGGGTATTAAATCAAGGATATGATCTCAGGCCAGACTATTACAATTCCCAATACAACCAATTGAATCACCAGGAATGGAATGATCCCTTTGTATAGATGCTTTGTTGTTACTTCCGGTGGTGCAACTCCTTTCAGATAAAACAGAGAAAATCCAAATGGAGGTGTCAGGAATGAAGTCTGCAGATTCAGGGCCAAAAGAATACCTATCCAGAGGAGATTGATATCGTAAGCAATGAATACAGGGGTTACAACAGGGACAATTATGAAAATAATTTCAATAAAGTCAATAAAAAACCCGGCGACAAACACAACAAGCATAACCAGAAGAAGAAAAATATGCGGGCTTAAGTTGGCTTGTTCAATACTTGAAATGAGGAATACATCGCCGCCCAGTTCCCTGAATACGAATGTAAATGTTGTGGCACCAAGAAGGATAATAAATACCATGGATGTCAGATGTGTCGTTTCTGACATGACTTCTTTAAGGGTTTTCAGGTTAAATTTTCCCTGGATGGCTGTCAGGATCATGGCACCTAAAGCACCGACTGCTGCAGCCTCGGTCGGGCTTGCAACACCAACAAGGATGGACCCGAGTACAGATGTAATCAAGATCAATGGAAACAAAAAAGCTTTGATGATCTTCCCAACAAAATCTCCCTGTTTGAATTTCTGAATTTCCTCTTTGGTAAGTCCAGGTGCGGATTCGGGATGAAAGTGGGCGTGAAAAATGATGTAGATGATATAGGCCAAAACCAAAATCAGCCCTGGTAAGATGGCCGACCTGAACAGATCCCCCACGGAAACATTAAGGACCGATCCCAATAGAACCAGTACAACGGAAGGTGGAATAATCTGTCCTAGTG
>JABDPK010000126.1 GCA_013042795.1 Saprospiraceae bacterium
AGTATCCGTGATTTCGATCCGACAATAGGAATCTTTTCTCTTGCTTCTACAATCCATTTGAGGTTGTCATTGAGTTGGCCCATAATTTCATCAGGGGCATCGGTCATCATTTTTTCAATGACTTCCCCTGCAATCTTATCTGAAGTATACAGGTCTTCTTTTGTTCCGGAAGTACATACCCATCTGAAAGGACCAAAGCCATAATCAAAACACATCGGTCCCATGATGTCTTCTACATATGAGGGATATTTGAATAAACCTTTGCTTTTATCTTTAAAAACATCTGCTTGAGCTTCCCCTGCTTCCTTAAGAAATGCATTGCCATAATCCCAGAAGTACATGCCTCTTGAAGCGACAGTATTCACCGCTTTAACATGTCTTTTAAGACTGGATTTAACTTCTTTAATAAACTTTGGCTTATCATCAAGTAGTAGATCCTTAGCTTCTTCAAAGCTATACCCTGTCGGACAATATCCCAGGTCATCAATATTATGCAAGGAAGTCTGATCTGAACCAAGATCTATGTCAATATTATTTTCTGCAATATATTCCCAAAGGTCTACGATGTTGCCATAATAGACCAATGATACTGCATTTCCTTCATTTCTGTGTTGTTCTATAGCTTCTCCAAGTCGATCGAGATTATCAAAGACATGCTCGCTTTTAATATATCCATCTGTCGTTCTCTGTCTTATTGCATCAGGATCGACTTCTGCAATAACACCGACAGCTCCTGTTATTACTGCAGCCAGTGCCTGTGCACCTGACATGCCTCCGAGTCCTGATGTCACATATATCTTTCCTTTCAAGTCTTCTTTTATATGACTGTGCAACCTCCCGGCATTCAATAAAGTAATCGTCGTTCCATGCACGATTCCCTGTGGTCCGATATACATATACGACCCTGCTGTCATCTGCCCATAGGATGTCACACCGAGAGCATTATACTTGTTCCAGTCATCTTTCCTGGAGTAATTAGGTATCATCATACCATTGGTAACGATGACACGTGGTGCATTTAGAGATGAAGGGAATAATCCCAACGGATGACCGGAATACATAACCAGCGTTTGTTCGTCTGACATCTCCGCCAGGTATTTCATTGTCAATCTGTATTGTGCCCAATTTTGAAATACAGCACCATTCCCTCCATAAGTAATTAGTTCTTCCGGGTGTTTGGCCACTTTATGATCCAGGTTATTCTGAATCATCAGCATAATGGCCGCAGCTTTCCTGGATTTAGAAGGATACTCATCTATTGGCCTGGCATACATCTCGTAATCCGGCATGTATCTGTACATGTAAATCCTGCCGTATGTTCTTAATTCATTTGCAAATTCAGCTGCCAGGATGTTATGATACTCCTTTGGAAAATATCTCAGGGCATTAGATACTGCAAGTACGAATTCATCTTCACTCAATACTCCTTTAATATTTCGGACCGGGGCATGACTGACACCCTTAGTTCTTAATTTTGCTTCAGGCAAATACTGAGGTATACCTTCCCTGATACTTTCTACAAAATTCTTGCTCATGACTATTTATCTTTTAATAACAAAGCCATCAAATGCTTCGTAATCTTTTTTTTCATATACCAGTTTGTCCACCCTCGATGTATCAGGACCATGATGACACCATTCTGTAAACTTCAATAAATCATTTTGTGATCCGCTTGCCATGATTTTCACTGTTCCGTCGCCTTCATTCTGTACCCACCCATGAATACTTAATTCATTAGCTTTCTTGCGTGTAAAATATCTGAATCCTACACCTTGCACATGTCCGAATACAATAAATTCAATACATTCCATCTATTTCTCAATTTCTGCCATTCTCGCTATCGCAGATTCTATCAGGTTAAAGACATGATCAAATCCTCCGTCAAAATAAGGATCGGGAACGGAGGCATTTCTTCCCGGATCGAGGTAATTAAGGATCAATTTGACTTTTAATTTTAGATGTTCATTTTCGGTCAGACTTATGATATCCTGGTAATTGCTGGAATCCATGGCCAGGATAAGGTCAAAATTTTCAAGATCTCTGCTTTTAATCTGGCGTGCACGTTGGTCAGTAATATCGATACCCCTTTTCCTGGCGGTTTCAATAGATCTCCGATCCGGAAGTTCATCGATATGCCATGAACTTGTACCTGCGCTATCGACTTCCCATCCCAATCCATTTCTTTTGGAATAATCTTCTGCGATTCCCTGGGCCAGGGGTGACCGGCATATATTTCCAAGACAAACCATTAATATCTTCACTGCTAGGTATTTTGAAGCTCAATTTATATAATTTCTGAGTAATCAATCAATTCACAATAGTTGATTAATTCACTATAAACAGGATTACTTTTCAGGATGTTTACAGATCCGAGGATAATCAAATGCTCCCTCGCTCTGGTTAATGCTACATTGAGCTTTCTATCCACTCCTTCATCGGAATAATTGGAAATGGAATCAATCATTTCAGCCCTGCTCACAGCCAATGAAATGATGATTTGATTTCTTGCACCACCCTGGTATCTTTCCACCGTATCGATCGTTATCTCTTCACTGTTAGTCAATAAAGATCTGATCATAGCAATCTGAGCCCTGAATGGCGTAATGACTCCAATAGACGATTCAGTTATATTTTGTTCATTTTCTTTATATATACCTTTCCACTCATTCACCAGCCTGGCAACAATTGAAGCTTCCAGTTTATTCGTTTTACTAGTGAGACTGTTATCCACCGGGACATTGACAAATATCATTCTTTCTTTTATAAGCATCCTCCTGGTCTTATCCCGGGATTTAAACACAGAGACGGCACTGAGCCTTTCTATCATTTTTAGGGGTTTCAGTAATCCATCGTAAAAAACGGGACTTACGAAATTTTGAATATCCATATGCATCCTGCCCTGGTAACTCAGGGCTCCGTAGGCATTCTCCCATCCCATGCTGATACAGTTTTTATACATCCTTTCAAACAAGGAGATTCTACAATCAGTCAATCCAATATTATTTTGTAATTGCTCTGATTCTACTTTACTCCTGGATTCCTTCTGAGTGACCACTGCTGGTAATTGTTTATGGTCTCCGATCATGATAAACTTTCTGAACCTTCCTAATAATCCGATCAACATTGGTTCCAGGAGTTGAGAAGCTTCATCTATAATCGTCAAATCAAATCTTTTCAGTTTGAATAGTTCTCTTTTTCCCTGGATAGAAG
>JABDPK010000127.1 GCA_013042795.1 Saprospiraceae bacterium
TGTAACATGGGCGCTGAAATAGGTGCAACGACATCTACTTTCGGATATGATGAATCAATGGACAGATATCTTAGAGCCACAGGAAGAGCAAAGTTTGCTGATATGGCAAACGAAATTAAAGAGCACCTTACTGGTGATCCTGAATGTTATAATAACCCTGAAAAATATTTTGACCAGGTCATTGAAATCGATCTGGACACATTAGAGCCCCTTCTGAATGGACCATTCACCCCGGATTTGGCTACGCCTGTTTCAAAAATGGCAGAAACTGCTGAGAAGAATGGTTGGCCTACAGAGCTGGAATATTGCCTGATTGGGTCATGCACAAACTCTTCTTATGAGGATATTTCCAGAGCAGCTTCCATAGCTCAGCAAGCGATCGATAAGGGATTAACAGCGAAGTCGCAGTTAACCGTTACACCAGGTTCTGAGCAAGTAAGATTTACAATTGAAAGGGACGGGCTCATTGAGACACTTGAAGGAATAGGCGCAATGGTATTTGCCAATGCATGTGGTCCATGCATTGGTCAATGGGCACGATTCAATGACCCCTTGAAAGCTCCAAAGAACAGTATCGTGCATTCATTCAATAGAAACTTTTCAAAAAGAGCTGATGGTAGTCCGAACACACATGCCTTTGTTGCTTCTCCGGAATTGGTAACAGCGATTGCATTAAGTGGGAAACTGGGATTTAATCCAATCACAGATACCCTGACCAATGATAAAGGAGAGGCGGTGAAACTGGACCCTCCAACAGGTCACGAGTTACCACCAAAAGGATTTGATGTTCAAGATCCGGGTTATAATGCACCTGCAGAAGACGGATCAGAAATTGAAGTTGTCGTAAACCCTGACTCTGACAGGCTCCAGTTGTTGACACCTTTTGAAGTTATTGATGCCAGCCAATTGCAGAATATGAGGCTTTTGATCAAAGCCAAAGGAAAATGTACGACAGACCATATTTCAATGGCTGGTCCATGGCTGAAGTTCAGGGGACACCTGGAAAATATTTCCAACAACTGTTTTATAGGTGCCATCAACTACTTCAATGATGAAGCCAATAATGTAGCAAACTTTGTTAACCATCCGGAAAATGCGGAATTCATGGCTGTTCCTGATTCTGCCAGGGCATATAAAGCCGCAGGTATCGGAACAATCGTATTTGGAGAAGAAAACTATGGTGAAGGATCCTCAAGAGAACATGCCGCCATGGAACCACGTCATCTTGGTGTCAAAGCCGTCGTTGTTAAGTCATTTGCCCGAATCCATGAAACCAACCTTAAAAAACAGGGCATGCTGGCATTGACGTTTGAAAACCCGGCAGACTACGATCTTATAAGACAAGATGACAAAATCAGTATCCTGGGCTTTAATGAAATGAAAAGAGGTAAACCTTTAATGATTCAACTCCTGCATTCTGATGGTACTATCGACAGTTTTAATGTCAACCACACTTATAATGAAGCACAGATTGAATGGGTAAGGGAAGGTAGTGCACTGAACAAGATTCGTAAGGATATGGGTGTCTCTTAAAAGAGAGCTTAGCACAAAAGTTAATAAGGAGCCTTAGCGCATTACACGCACAACTGTATTCAATAACAGGTTGGATTCACAACTAAGTAGTTTATCCAGAGATTTGTCCGCAGCAGTCGATATCACATTGATGTTATCAATGACACGTATAAATTCCCTGGATTGTTCACAGGATACTTTTGTATCGGAAAGATTTCGGGTTAATTCAATCATGGGATTAAGTTCCTGTTTCTTTCTTTTCAACAGAACCTTCTTGAATACACTCCAGAAATCTTTTTCTGCAACATAGTAATCTTTCCTTTCTCCCGGTATCGATCTCCTGTAGACAATACCCCAGTCAACCAAGGCACGTAAGTTCATATTGGCATTCCCTCCTGATATATCAAGTTCCTCCTTGATTTGATCTGCACATACAGGTGTGGGACTGATAAGTAGTAGTGCATGAATTTGACCCATTGTTCTGCAAATACCCCAGCTACACCCAAGTTCTCCCCAGGTTGAAATAAACTGTTCTTTTGCTTCTGAAAAATCCATGATAGTAACTTAATATAAATCAAATGGATTATTTGTGAAAAAGTTGAGTTATTTCTCCTCTTTCTTATAAAATGGTAGTTTGACAATCGTCGCGGATAATACCTTATTTCTGAGTTTAATGCCTATTTCAGATCCAATTTTGGCGTTTTCCTTTTTGACATAACCCAGACCAATTGGAATTTGGAGTGATGGGGATAACGTACCTGATGTCACTGTTCCAATGACGTTTTCTTCCTGGTCAACTATCTCGTAACCATGTCTCGGAACCCTCCTGTCATCCACTTTAAACGCCACCAGTTTTTTCTTTATCCCTTCTTTTCTTTGGTTGACAAATATTTCTTTTGAATGAAACTCCGTTTCTTTTTTTGTTTTGGTAATCCAGCCGAGACCGGCTTCGATCGGAGAGGTTTTATCATCAATATCATTACCATAGAGACAGAAACCCATTTCTAGTCGTAAAGTATCCCTGGCTCCCAGACCTACCGGTAATATATTCTCTTCTTTTCCTGCTTCAAGTAACTTGTTCCATACCGTGACGGCATCTTTATTATCAAGATAGAGTTCAAATCCTCCCGATCCAGTATAACCGGTAGCAGAAATGATCACATTTGAAATGCCTGCAACTTCCCCTGATGTAAAATGATAATATTCAATGGATGATATATCCGAATTAGATATTTTCTTTAATACTTCTATTGCTTTGGGTCCCTGCAAAGCCAACAAGGCCATATCATCGGACCTGTCTTCAATCGAAACACCAAATGTGTTGGCCTCACTTATCCAATTAAAATCCTTTTCAATATTTGAAGCATTAACAACCAACATATATTCATCTTCTGAAAGCTTATAAACAAGAAAATCATCTACAATCCCACCTTCCTTATTTGGCATACATGTATATTGAGCCTGGCCAATTACAAGGCCTGAAGCATCATTGGAGCTGATAAGTTGAATCAGGTCAAGAGACTTTTCTCCTTTGAGGAAAAATTGCCCCATATGTGATACATCAAACAATCCCACATTTTCCCTGACATTGATATGCTCTTCATTAATACCTGAATAACTCACTGGCATATTATAACCAGCAAAGGGCATCATCCTGGCTCCCAATTCAATATGTGTTGCTGTTAATGGCGTTTCTTTCATTTTATTATTTTATTCCTGTAATTATTACATCTAAAATTCTGTCACCAACCTGGATGTCGTGTACAACATCCATACCTGAACTGACTTTTCCAAATATTGTGTATTTGCCATCGAGGTGCGGTGTAGGAGAATGTGTGACAAACCACTGTGTGGATTCTGTATGCAACCCGGCAGATGCCATACCAACATAGCCTTCATCTTCATAGTAGGCCTCTGCCACACTTGAAGCAATCACATAATCCTTTCCACCATAATTATCTCCTCTTGGACTCCCCGTCTGAATGACAAAATTGGGGACTACCCTGTGGAAGACCTTATTGTCAAAATAATTGCTTGTTGCCAAATCTATGTAATTAAGCACCGCACCAGGAGCTCTGTCAAAATACAAATCAATCTCAATCACTCCTTTCTCGGTTTTAACCAGCGCTTTGATATCTTCCTCATAATCACCCAGGATGGTCCAGTCCGGGGATTTAAGGCTCTCTGATTTGGTTAGTATCGGTGTATTCACGCCTCTCAAAAATGCCAGGGCATTTTCGATCATATGTACGCTTTCGATTTGTCCGGGAACTTTTAGTTTTTCTTTGGCTTCCATCAGGAAATCAAGGCTGTCAATCAGGGGTTTGAGTCCACTTCTTTCATTTGAAATGATCTGTGCAGTCGCACCAATGATGCCCTCATCGCCGGTAAGCATCTGTGTTTTAAGAAATTCAAGAATCTTGCGCCTGTGAAACCGGCTATAATTTTTGTAGATGAGCTCGAAGTCCTTATGCTGCAGAATTTTTCCAAGGGCATCAGTAGCAGCTGTAAAAATCACTGGGTTCGTTTTTTCACCCAGATAATCAATAATCACATTATAACTTTCCGGGTCATTGCCGAGTGCAGCAAGATATGTATTGATAACATATACGTCTTCCTCTGCATCCAAAAGCTGTTTGATCTGCCAGCGTGTCGCATTTTTGGTTTTAGAATAGAAATAAGGTAAAATCCCCATAATCGATTCATACATCTTTGCTTTTACCATCGGCGGAAGTTTCTTGCGTGCAATCTGCCTGTACACAATGACATCTTCTTTGATTCCTTTGTCTTTAAGATATTCACAGGCACTGAGTGCCAGGTGCTGGTTTTCCGATTCAAAGAGTGGAAGAATTTTTTCTATCGTGGAAATATATTCATAGTTCCTGAGTGTCCGGATTATATTGCACTTGACCCTGTAATCCTGGTCGAGATCAAGCTGGTCAAGCAATACTGACTGGATTTCTTTATCAGATGTATGTTTCAATGCTGTTGCCAGTGCCATCTTGATATCAACATTATCTTCATTGACGAAAGCTTCAGCGATTTGAAACTTGAAATTTTCGATATCCAGATCATTTGGTCTTGCAAGGCAGTGCGCTGCATAAAGCCTTGTATTCGATGTATAGTTTTTGTTCCTGATGGTATTCACCACGAACGAAGTAATATCCGGGCTCTTAATGTTTCTCAATACAAAATGATACAAGCTTTTCAACTGGCCTTCAATGAGTATGGTATCTGAATCACGGTATCCTTTTGCAGAACTTATAAATGATGCCATTTCTTTACTACCCAGTTTGCCCATTGCTTCAAGTATCTGGCTATTGGCTGCGTTATCAATAGACATCGTGTCTCGCTGTCTGAACCCCTGGATCAATGCCTGTTCAGATTCCTTTGATTTTATTTGTCCGATGGAATGTGCCGTCATTGCCCTGACCTTAATAACAGGGTCGTCCAGTAATACATAAAGACTGTCAAGAGCCTTTTCCTCCTGGAATGAACTGAAAGCCCTTACTGCCAGGTATCTGTATGTAGGGTCCTCGTGAGAAAGAAATGGTAACAGACTGTCTAGTTGCCCTTCACTCTCATGAGTCACGATAGTTCTGAACACAGGATCCTTGGTTTGAATATCAACCTCTGTGAGTATCTTTTTAGATTCCGGAACACAGGAACCAAAAATAAAACATGAAAACAGGAAAGCAATCTTGAACTTCAATCTCATTCAACCAGTATTATGACTTCAAAAGTATTTCATTAAGGATAATGTAGGTAAATTTCAGGAAAGTATCTTTTAGCAATAATTGAACAATTCTAAAGAACAACTATTCTTATTTTAGCACAAATTCAAATTATGCGATTTATATACACTGCGCTTATACCTCTCTTATTTGTAGTTTCAGCAACTTCACAAAACCTGGAATCGGTCACTTACCTTGAATCATTTCAAAAAGATGAGATCAGCTCAATGATTGGATTATCTGTCAATTATGGCGTTGATCTTTACAAAGTCAGATATTATACACCCGATATCAATGGTGATGAACATGTTGCCTCGGGCTTGATCTGTATACCGCAATCACAATCCCGGTCCTTTCCACTTGCCTGTTATCAACATGGAACCGTTGGCAGCAGGGATGATGTGCCTTCCAATTTACAGGGAGGATACCTGCTGGCTGTCATTTTTGCTTCCTATGGATATGTCATAACTACACCGGATTACCTTGGTCTGGGAGATTCTCCCGGAATACATCCTTATGTACATGCGGCCACTGAGGCTTCAGCAGCTATTGACCTTTTATATGCAGCCAGGGAGCTGGACGCCCAGGATGACACCTTTAGTA
>JABDPK010000130.1 GCA_013042795.1 Saprospiraceae bacterium
AGTATACTATCACTGATATTTGTGGAAACAAGACTGATGATTGTGTTGGCGAATTTGAATTAATTGATGATGAACAACCAATTCCTGCATGTGACCTTTATACTTCAATTGCTTTAAATAATGGAGGTTTGGCTTTTGCCGGTCCATCCACTTTTGATGACAATTCATGGGATAATTGCGGTGTTTTCACCAAGCTCATCCAGCGAATGGATCAGAGTGACTGTCAGTGCTACGAAAGAAAGCTTGACTTCATGCATTCTCTTGGCGAATACAATGGTCATTACTACTATTTATCAAAATATAAGTATAACGGAAGAAGGGCATTCAATTTTGCAGAAGCTCTCGATGGAAATGTAGCGGTTATCAACAATGCAGGCGAAAATACATGGCTAAGGAATGCTGTGAGCCAGATTACGGATGATCCGTATTATATCGGCTTGAAAGGCAACAGTTTTGATGTCAACAAAATGTATTGGGATGCCTCAAATAACAGCTATAACTTCAACGGACATTGGGCAAGTAATGAACCTTTCCCTGATGAAAATTACAGGAAAGGAGATGTCTATGTTGTTGTGAACGAAGATGGAGATTGGGAAGCAGAAAGGCAAACAGGCCTCAAAACATATTATGTCGTAGAATTTGAAACCAAATGCGGATGGTCGCAGAAAGAATCATTCTGTTGTTCTGACCTTGGAGAAGAAACAATGGTTTCAATGCGGGTCATTGACCTGGAAGGGAATCATAATTTCTGTATGGTTAATGTTGAAGTACAGGATTTTTCACCACCACGACTGGTTTGTCCTGACAACACTGAAATTGATTGTTCTACACCTTATGATCTCGATGATTTATCACAGTATGGTTATGCAACAGCGATTGATGATTGTGATGTAGATATCACTGATGATGCACGTTTTGTCGAAGGAAATTGTGGAACAGGACAGATTATCAGAACATTTACTGCGACTGACGGCGTAAACTCTGTCTCTTGTAATCAGTTTATATACCTGGTTAACGATGATCAGTTTGACTATAACAGTATTAACTGGCCGGATGATGAACTGGTAACTGATTTGTGCACACTTGAAGACTATGATTCGGGAAGCAATATTCCGACATGGAATGCTGCAGATTATCCATGCAGTTCGATTATTTATACATATGAGGACCTGTTATTTAAAATAGTAGAAGGTGCTTGTCAGAAATTGGTAAGAACCTGGACGGTTGTTGACTGGTGTAACCCATACCAGGAATGGACATATGACCAGGTCATCAAACTAATGAATACCAATGGTCCGACGTTAACAGCGGAATCCTGTCAGACCCTGAACGTTCCTGATGGCAATGTTATCGGCCAATGCCTCGTCCAGCTGGATGATGTGGTAGCTGATGTTCTTGACACTGGCTTAGGCTGTGGCGATCATCTGAAGTGGTCATATACCATCGATTTTGATTCAGATGGCACAATAGATGTTTCTGAAAATGGCAATGATGCCAGTGGTTCTTATCCTTATGGAAATCATATCCTAACATGGTATGTAGTGGATGATTGTGATAATGTAACTAGTTGTACCAAGTCTATCCAGATAAGAGATAACAAGGCACCGACTCCTTATTGTCACGGACAGATAGTGATACCTATAAATTCTGAAGAAGGCGTAGATATATGGGCCTCAGATATTGACCTTGGAAGTGTTGATGATTGTCTGAATAATCCTGTAACGCTTTCATTTGAAGAAAATAGTATTGTGACTTCATACAATGTCAATTGTGATGATATTATAGAAGGAGAAACTGTAGGATGGGTGCTGTTAGATATGTGGGTATGGGATGATCCAAATCCATCGATTGCCAACAAGTCCTATTGTACTGTAACAATTCAGGTACAGGATAATGCTGGAGTTTGTGGAGCTGCGTCAATGGGTATGATAGCTGGTAATATCATAACAGAAGAATATGAAAGTGTTGAAAACGTGGAGGTCAATATTATGACCAATAATCCTGATTTTCCTAAATACCAGATGTCATCCAACGGAGAATTCATGTTTGATGAAGTATTGATGCATGAGGATTATACCCTCAGTGCATTCAAAGATGATGATTACCTCAATGGCGTGTCAACCCTGGACCTGGTAATCATACAAAGACATATACTTGGAATTGACAGACTGGACAGTCCATATCAGTTGATAGCTGCCGATGTGAACAGTTCAAGCGATATCTCTGCTATAGACCTTATAGAATTAAGAAAATTGATACTTGGAATTTATGAGGAGTTGCCTCAAAATAATTCCTGGAGATTTGTTTCAGAGGATTTCAAATTTACAGATCCTTTGGCACCATGGCCATTTGAGGAAGTAATCAATTTTGAAAACTTCGAAACAGATGTATTTGATGCCAACTTCATGGGTATCAAGATAGGAGATGTAAACGGTTCTGTGATTGCAGATTTCAATGCAAAAAATACTGTAGAGAGAAGTAATGAAGGGTTCGAGATTCTAATTGATCAGACAATCACTGATAAAGGGAATACTAGAGTTCAGCTGATTGCTAATTCCTCTACAGATGTCGCAGGTTTGCAATTCAATCTGGGATTTGACAAATCTGTAACTGATTTGATAGCAGCTATTCCGATGGAATTTAATATCGGCAATGAGAATATTGCATGGCAAAATCTGGATGAAGGGAATATTGTATTGAGCTGGAATGACAGTCATAAGACTTATGTCAAAGAGGGAGATGTCATTATGGAATTCCTGTTTGAAGGAAGTCATGACAACCCTGTGCTTAATGCGCCGCAAACTGATTTTAACTCAGAAATATATCTGTTGAACAAAAAAGATGACTTACTTATAAAAGATATACAATTCAGAAATAGTACCGAACTCAAACCAAACTTTGTAGTCAGTCAGAATATTCCGAATCCATTCAATGAATTAACGGCGATCGGATTCAGCATCGAAAAAGCAGGACCAGTTAAAATCGATGTGACTGACAGCAATGGAAGACTCATTTACAACTTTGAAAAGAACTATCCGGCGGGATATAACGAAATCATACTGAAAAGGAATGATTTGGACGCAACGGGCATACTCTATTATACTATTTCAACATCATCTCATTCTTCAACCAAAAAAATGATTCTATTGAGATAATTCTCTGAATAACCAGAAGATGTAAATGATGAAATTAATTGATACACCAACACCTTATTTAAATATCATCGGAATGAAGAAACAATACACGATAACAGCCAGCCTTAAACAAATGAGGATGGTAGCATTGTGCTGTATGATTTTCTTTTGCCTTGGGCAGAATGAACTTCATTCACAGGATCCATGTACGGTCAATTGCGATATCATAAATCTTGCCTGCAATTCATCGATAAATGTATCGGTCAATGAGGATTGTTACGCAGCAGTAACAACGGATCTCATTCTTGAAGATCCGCCATTTGAATATTGTCCTGATTCACCCACTTACTACGAAATTGAATTGTTTGATGAAGCCGGGCAATATATACCAGGTCATGTGATTGGATTTGAGCATGTAGGTCAGAGATTAAAGGCTTCAATAACTTTAAAGCCCTGCAGTATCAGTTGCTGGGGATATATTAATGTTGAAGATAAGGTCGGACCAAAGATAAGTGGTTGTAAAGATGGTCTGCTGCCACCGGTTATCCTTGATTGTTATGATTATGGAACTGGTATAGGACCAGACTGGCCTTATGTGTACGGAATATGTGATTATAGTTTTGATTACCTGTCATTCGAGGATGATACATCTAATGTAATGTGCACGAATGGTTATGCAGTATCCATTTTACGCGAATGGACAGCTATTGATGAGCAGGGGTTCAGGGATAAGTGCTTCCAGGAAATATTTGTTGAAAAATATATTTTGAAAGATGTTGTTTTTCCTGCAGATTACGTAAAAGAGTATGAAGGTGATTGTGATATATTTAATGATATCTCACCTGAACTAACCGGTTATCCAAGCGGTGTGTTTTGCCCTAATATGCAATTCTATTACAATGACATTGTCTACAGGCAATGTGGCGCACAAAGGAAATTGTTGAGGGACTGGTCGGTTCTTGACTGGTGTACAGGAGAATCCAAAACCAAAGGGCAGATTATTAAGATCATTGATAATTCTTCCCCCGTAGTGGAATGTCCTCCCGATACAGTGCTATATCCGCAGGATCCCTATCGTTGTATTACGGACGTTGTGCTTGATCCATATGGGCTTTATGATAGTCTGACCAGGATCAGGGTAGTAGAGGAGTGTTCTTTACCTCTGTCTGTAAAGGTCGATTACCTGTTAGCTGTTGAAGGACAAAGTCCTCCGATCACAGGCGATTATTACCCGGTAATAATAAATAAAGATTCCACATTTGTAATTAAAAATGTGCAGGAATCTGTTTGGGTCAGATATTGCTATTCGGACGATTGCGGGAATCAATCTCCTTATACCGAAGAAATACCAGAGCTTGTGGATTCAAATCTTACAAGCGCGTGTTGCTATTTCGAAATTCAGCTTGATGACCAGGAAGCACCAACAGCTATTTGTGAAGGATTTACAAAAGTACAACTGACATCCACAGGGCTTACAGAAATATTTGCTGAAGTATTTGATGACTCAAGCTATGACCCATGTGGAGACATAATAGATTTTGAAGTAAAAAGAGAAAACAGTTCTTGCCCTGGATTTGATGAACATGGAAATAAGGACTGGGGTCCAAGCGTACATTTCTGTTGTGAGGACCTGGGTAAGACATTAACAATACGTCTGAGAGCTTTCGATCAGGCTGGAAATTATAGCGAATGCCTGGGACTTGTTAACGTAAGAAGCGAAGCAACCCTTAAAGTTGAATGTCCTGGAGATGTTGATCTTTATTGTGGTGACGATTATTCAGACAGGGCCTTGATAGGAATTCCGAGCGGTGAAAACGGATGTGAGTCTGGAATTAATATCGGTGAAGACTGGTTTGATATTTCTGATTTCAATATTTCCTGTGGTACCGGAACAATTATAAGGACAGTTGATGTGCTGGATGATGATGGATATGTCTTGCAGAATTGCAGCCAGAGGATTTTTATTGATCCAGCCGGAAATTCCGAGTATCTCGAACCAGGTGATTTTGATTTTCCAATTGATGTGACAATTGATGAATGTGCATTTGGACCAAATACACACCCGGACTTTACTGGAATGCCAGTGGCAAATAAAATATTTGAATGCACCAACATTGCAGTAAGTTATAAAGATGAAGCCCCTTTGTCGAGTAATCAGAATGGTGTATGTTACACTATACTGCGAAAATGGAGGGTTGTTGATTGGTGTCGCTTTGATCCTGATCACCCATCCAGATTCACTTTGGAATCCGTTCAGGAAATCAGTATCAGTAATTCGGGGTCTGCCTTATTTAACTGTCCGCAACAACTGGTAGTAGTGAATACTTCTAATGCAAATTGTGATGCATTCGTCGATCTTGAGGTTTATGCATCTAATACATGTGGATCAAATATGTCAGTCTCCTGGGAGCTTGATGCCTTTAGTAATGGTACCATTGATGACTTTGGAAACGGGACGGATGCAAGTGATGTATATCCTGTAGGGAAACACCTGATTACCTACAATGCAGTAAATCAATGCGGGGGCGGTGCAAATTCGTGTACTTTCCAATTTGAAGTTAAGTCAGATAAAGCACCGATTCCGATTTGCAGATCAGAGTTGGTTTGGACAATCAGTTCTAACCAGGAAGCACTTGTATGGGCTTCTGATTTTGACCTGAAAAGTATTGGAGGCTGTGATTCAAATGATCACCTTACATTTTCATTTGTCAGCCCATTGGAAAACAGTTTTCCTCAACCATCAAAAGTTTTCAGTTGTTCTGACATTCCGGATGGGCAAGCTGAAAGTCTCGTAATGGATATCTATGTTGTTGATGAATCTGATCAATTTGCTTCATGCAATGTTGTTCTGCATCTCCAGGATAACCATGACTTCTGTCCTGACCTCGGTGGGATGACGGTTATAGAAGGGGAAGTGTCGTCGGAAATGTATGAACCTGTCCAGGAAGTGATGGTAGAATTAAAGGATATCGAAGACAATAATATCATGTCTGATATGACAGGGGAAAGTGGAACATATGCTTTCCATGAACTTGATATGTACGGACAATACAGGGTAGACCCATATAATAATGATAATCCACTTGAAGGTGTTTCGACACTTGACCTCTTGTTGATTCAAAAGCATATCCTTGGTCAGAAACAACTTGATTCACCTTATAAACTCATTGCTGCAGATATTGATGCAAATGGAAAAATAACTGCGATTGACCTGATCCAGCTAAGGAAACTTATCCTGGGTGTCATAGAAGAATATCCATTTAACGATTCATGGGCTTTTGTACCTCAGAGCTACCAGTTTGTTGACCCCTTAACTCCATGGGATTATCCTTCATCAATTGTTTTGAATGACGTGGAAAACCCCGTCATGTCTGCAGATTTCATAGGTGTAAAAATTGGGGATGTGAATAATTCCATAGAATTAAATTTAAATAGAAAGTTAGATACAAGGAATGATCATGCCTTCTACCTGAGTACTGATAATAGCAGTTTCAAGGCGGGGGATCTTGTCTCTGTACCTGTGCGGGTCGCAAAAGATATAGTAACTGCCGGTATGCAGTTTACAATGAAATTTGATGAAGATGCATTTTTATTTGAAGGCATAGATCGGGGTTCTGTGAACCTGGAGCAGGAAAATTTCGCTCTGCTTAATTCTGAGACAGGAACTATAACAGTAAGTTTTGGAGATATTGACATGTATGATCTTGAAGCAGGTGAGCTGATATTCACGGTTTACTTTGAAAGTAATATAGATGGAACCCTTTCGGACTATTTCGAAATTAATTCGGATGTGACCAATGCAGAAATTTACACGGACAATTATGAAGTTGAAAAGATCAATTTTGTAATGTATGATAATGCTGATCCAATCAGTGAAGAGATGGAAGTCTTTCAGAATGAGCCGAATCCATTTAGTGAAACGACGAGTATCGCATTTTCCATACCCAAAAGACAACGAGTGTCATTATCAGTGTTCGATGCCAATGGCAGCCTCGTTATCCATCAGTCCGAATACTTTGATAAAGGAATAAATGAATTTGTTATAAATGCACTTGAGCTCAATACCAATGGAATCCTGTTTTACAGGGTCGAGAGCCAGGCATCGATAACAACAAGAAAAATGATCGTGGTTAAATAATTTTATGTTCTTTTTTTGTACTTAAAAGTCGGCAACAGAGTTGCCGGCTTTTTTTAATTTCGGGACTTGAAGAAAATCGCACTTATATCAGATACCCATAGTTTTCTGGGAAATGATGTGATCGAACATCTGAAATCAGTTAACGAGATCTGGCATGGCGGAGATATTGGAGACCATCGTTTGATCGACCAGATGGAAAGTATCAAGCCAGTCAAAGC
>JABDPK010000120.1 GCA_013042795.1 Saprospiraceae bacterium
TCACCATCTATGGAAAGCCGGCCACCCCTGACACGAATATTTGTGATTTGCAACCCGTTTGACAAATCATAACAACCTGAAAGTTCACTTAGTCTGCCACCTACTTCCAATCCTTCCAGATCATCAGTAAATGCAATATGATAAATAGTATACTCACCACTGGGAACCATATCAAACTGGAAAAAATTCTGTTCAGAAACACCGAATATAAGATCATTGCTACCGACAACAAACCAGGACATATTGTCACCAAAGGCATCCTGTACTTCAAACTCAACTCTTCCTTCTATAGCATTTTTTGCACAAATGACATCGGGTGAGCCTGTCGAAGCCACACCGCCACGTACATTATGACATCCACCAGTGATGGTAAGTTCATCGATATCCCATGCCTGGACTGGAGAATCAATACCCGCGAGGCAATATGGTAGAATTTCAAAGTTGAATATTGTTGTATCACTGACCAGGAACTGAGGGTGATCGCTGAAATCAAAACTTTGTTGTGTCCATTCCCTGTTTGTTTCTACATCTTCCATCCTGAAAATTTCCTGGTTATCTGCCAGGACCCTTAAAGTGAAATGGAGCGGATAATTATTCGGACCTGTAGGGCCTTCGAGGAAAGTAAATTCTTCCGGGCTTCTTTCATAAAACGAAAGCTGGTCAATTGAACCAAGACCATCAGGACCTGGCACCACCCTAACATCAAATTTTAGTGCTTTGTCATCTTCAGAATCATAATTACAATTGTCAGACGCTGTAATACACATGGCCACATCCTCAAATCCAGGCGCACAGGAATGCATGTTATAATGCGAACTATCGCGATAGACATACCCCCCCAGCAAACTAAGACCGGAGCAAAGATCATTTACAGTGACTTCTGCAGTAAACTCGGAATAATCTGAATTGGAACCATCTCCAAATGAAGCACATTCATCAAAATCTATATGAAGAGAAGGCTTTTCTCCACCAACAATCAATACTTCTGCACCTAAAGTGAAGCTAAATAAGGTGATCAATAGTATGCTGGATAAACGTAAAATATTACGCGACATAGCTAAATAAGTTTTGGACAAAAAAGAATCTTTTAGTTATTCTCTGGAATACCTGCCAGGATATGGGAGCAATTTTAATAAAGGGACAGGTACCTGGCTCTATGTAGTTGGAAATCGGTAAGATACAAATATAGCTATTATATTAAACTTATTTAATATATGTATAAGCTAAATAATGAATAATTTAACACAGGCAATCACGAAAAACAGGACGAATAACCTAGCTGGTTTCTTTCTTGATTTTTTCAAGACATGATTTCAGAGAGGCATAATTGGATTCAGACATGATATGTAAAGGGAGACGGACATGATTTTCACAAAACCCGAGGACTTCCATTGCCGATTTAATTCCCACTGGATTACCTTCTATGTATAACCACTTATGCAATTCATATATTGCGAAATTATATTGACGGGCTTTCTCCATTTCTCCTTGTTTGATCAACCTTGTCATCTTGGAAAAATAGCCTGGAAATGCATTTGCAATAACAGAAATCACGCCATCACCTCCAGCTGCAATCATATGTAAAGCTACTTCATCATCACCGGATGTGACGATGAAGTTCTCCTTCCGGTTATTTATGATCCGCGTAGCCTGGATCAGATCTCCGGAAGCTTCTTTGATACCTGCAAATTTATCGCTGGCATCAGCAAGACGAATCGTCGTTGTCCAATCTATATTGGATTTGGTTCGGCCAGGGACATTGTAGATAATTATAGGCACAGGACAATGTTTCTCCAATTCCATATAATGCCTGAAAATACCTTCCTGATTCGGCTTGACATAGGCTGGACTTGAAGATAAAATACCATCGATACCATCAAAATTGTAATCCTTAATCTTCTTTGCAAGTTCCATGGTATTATTACCACCAAAATTACCAGCAAGTATAGGCTTCCTTCCTGCATTCCTGTCTATAACAAAATCAAGAATTTGTCTGGCTTCTGTTTCGTTAAGCGTCGCAGTTTCACCTGTCGATCCAAGCGGAACAAGAAAGTCTATATCTTCTGATATCACATATTCAATAATACCGGCATAGGCTTCAAAGTCTATGCTCAGGTTTTTTTTAAAAGGTGTGATCAGGGCAACCCCTGTACCGGAGAATTTATGATTCATAAACTTATAAGAGATGGTTAGGAATTCTGGGTGTCAAATTCACCCATCTTACAGTACTTGTCAATGCGTTGCTTGATTCTTTTTTTAACCGGGATTTCTTTTAATGCTGCAATTTCTTTTTTGATATGCGTTCTTAAGGACTTCACCATTTTTTCAGGATCTGTATGAGCACCTCCCAAAGGTTCTTTGATTATATCATCAATTAATCCAAATTCAAGCATATTATTCGATGTGAGCTTCAAAGCTTCAGCAGCCTGTTCTTTGAAATCCCAACTTCTCCATAGAATTGAGGAACAGGATTCCGGGGAAATAACAGAATACCAGGTATTTTCCAGCATAAATACTCTATCTCCTAGTCCAATACCCAGTGCACCACCTGAGGCACCCTCTCCAATCACATAACAAATGATCGGGACCTTCAGCTGCGCCATTTCAAAAAGGTTTCTTGCGATGGCTTCTGCTTGCCCGCGTTCTTCAGCCTCAATACCAGGATAAGCGCCTGGTGTATCAATAAGGCATACTACAGGGTAATTAAATTTTTCCGCGAGTTTCATCAACCTCAATGCTTTACGGTATCCTTCCGGGTTAGCCATTCCGAAATTGCGATACTGGCGCATCTTGGTATTGACACCTTTTTGATGTCCGAGGATCACTATAGACTGTCCATCCAACCTTGCAATGCCTCCTACAATAGCTTTATCATCACCAAAATTGCGATCTCCATGCAATTCGATGAATTTCTTAAACATATTCTCGATATAATAAAGCGTATATGGTCTTTCCGGATGGCGTGACAATTGTACTTTTTGCCACCCTGTGAGGTTTGAATAAATCTCTTTCTTCTTGGCTTTTATCTTGGTTTCAAGCTCTTTGACTTTATCTGAAACATCGATATCTCCTTCAGATTCAATCTGTTGGATTTTTTCCAGTTGCTCATAGAGCTTCTCAAGTGGTCTTTCGAATTCTAGGAATACCATGACTATTTATTAAAATCAGCTTATACGAAATTAGCAATAGAATCAAGGGTGGCAAGTATTTTTCCTTTTTTTATTTAAAATATTGTGAATTACCAAAATGCTAACTATTTTTGCCCACGCTTAAGATCGAGCTTCCACTTAAGTATACTATGAATTCTTAAAAATCCATGGTATTAATTAAGCCCCGAAAAAAAGCTTTTCGGATTGATCAAAAGCATTTAATTTAGAACTACTTCATGGTCTGGTAGTTCAGTTTGGTTAGAACGCCGGCCTGTCACGCCGGAGGTCGCGGGTTCGAGTCCCGTCCAGACCGCTTCCACTCGCCGAAGTCTTGTAAAGACGGAGGCGAGTTTCATTTTAAGCCCTTCCTTATCAAGAAATACATCTCCGGCGAGTTCCAGCGGCCACGACCGCATCTTTTAAAATTTCCCTACCCAATCTATACCTTCATCCTTAAACTATTAAAAGTTTAGTTTGTAAATCCTTTAATACCTATATATAAAACTTGAAAATTGTTTTCATTCAGGACCAACCCTTCCTTATCAAGAAATACATCTCCGGCGAGTTCCAGCGGCCACGACCGCATCTTTTAAAATTTCCCTACCCAAT
>JABDPK010000150.1 GCA_013042795.1 Saprospiraceae bacterium
GTATTAGAGTACATCCACCGAGACTTCGAGACTTCGAGACACCGAGATACCGAGGTACTGGGACTTCGAGATATTGAGTCTCCAAGAAACTTCTAAACCCTTTTTCATTTCGACCGAATGTAATGAGCGGAGTAATAGAGTACATCCACCGAGACTTCGAGACTTCGAGATACCGAGATACCGAGATATCGAGATATCGAGATACTGGGACTTCGAGATATTGAGTCTCCAAAAAACCTCTAAACCCTTTTTCATTTCGACCGAATGCAATGAGCGGAGAAATATAGTACATCCAATCCCGAATTCCCTACCTCACAAAATCCCGACATCCCGATATCCCGATATCACAACATCCCTACATCTCATGTCTAACATCTAAAGTCTAAAATCTTCACAAATCCCCTGATTATCATACACATTACATATATTTTTAATATATTTACCCTTGATTTATAGTAAGTATTTCGACTACTTCTATAAATACCAACCTGAATAGTGATTTACTCACTGATATCTAACCCATTATATAAGTGAAAAACACGCAATGTGTAAGTAGTTTACTTACAGTGTTTTATGAATGAAGATTATTTTTAATCTTTTTATGAAAAAAAATGGGACAAAGTGGGAAAAAGTGGGAAAGAAATGTACTTTTGAGCTAACGACCACTTAAAAGAATGATATGTACCAGTTAACTGGAGAGTTTGAATGTAAGCTTGATGCGAAAGGTCGCGTACGGCTTCCGGCGAACTTAGTCCGACAACTAAGTGGCTCTGGTGCATATGAATTCATGGTCAATCGCGGGTTTGAAAATCATTTGATGCTCTACCCGAAAGATGTATGGGATGAAAAGACGAAAGAATTAAACCAGCTCAACATCTACATTAAAAAGAACAGACAGGCAGTAAGATATTTCTATCGCGGTGCAACAGCTATAACAGCAGATGCTTCAGATAGAATCTTAATACCCAAAAGCCTTATCGAATACGCAGGTATCGATAAAGAAGTGGTTTTGTTCGCATATCAGGACATGGTGGAAATATGGTCTAAAGAAGCTTATGAGTTAACCATAAGTGAAGAACCAGATAGTTTTTCCGAACTGGCCGAAGAAGTTTTCGGAGGCGGTAACCAGGGTTCAGATAATGAGTGAGTTTCATGATCCGGTCCTATTAAGGGAATCAGTTGATGCACTTGTTCAGAACGCGGATGGCTTGTACATGGATTTAACCTTTGGTGGCGGTGGTCATTCTAAGGAGATCCTGGAAAGATTAAGTCCCAAAGGGGGTTTGATAGTTTTTGATCAGGATGTAGAATCAGGACGAAATATCATTAAAGATGAAAGATTGGTGTCAGTGAAGGCAAATTTCCGCTACCTCTACAGGTTCTGGAAATGGCTGGAAATCGACAAGGTAGATGGAATACTGGCAGATCTCGGTGTTTCTTCCCATCAGTTTGATGCAGACTACAGGGGGTTTTCATATCGCTATGAGGCGCCGCTGGATATGCGGATGAATGAAGAGTCAGAACTAACGGCAGCAGATTTACTCAATAACTATTCGAGCCGGGAGTTGCAGGACATATTCAGTCGCTATGGAGAAGTCAGGAATGCAAAAACACTGGCGGGAGCCATCGTGAGTTACCGGGAAGATGTCAGGAAGATAGAGTCGACTTTCGAGTTCAATAAAATACTTGAAAAGCTGGCTTTCGGAGACAGGATAAGGTATTTCTCGCAGGTTTACCAGGCATTGCGGATAGAGGTGAATCACGAACTTGAAGCCCTGGAAGACATGCTGGAAGATAGCCTGAAAGTAATGAAAACAGGAGGCAGACTGGTGGTTATCAGTTATCACTCGCTGGAAGACAGGATTGTAAAGCGATTTATCAAAACAGGATCTGTCAAAGGTGAATTGAAGAAAGATGATTATGGCAGGGTGTTAAGCGGGATCAGGGCATTAGGAAAACTAATTCTTCCCACGGAGGAAGAGCAAAAAATAAACAGTAGATCGAGGAGTGCGAAGATGCGCATAGGTCTTAAGATTTGAAAATGAAAAACATTTCAAAACATTTAAGTTTCATTCTATTGTTGGCATTGCTTTGTGTCATATACATTTTTAATACACATAAAGCAGAAAAGAAATTGAGAAAGATTTCTCATTTGAAGAAAGAGGTAGAGGATGCTAAATCCGAATACCAGGAGGTCAAAAGTGACATCATTTATAAATGTACGGAATCACAGCTGGCGAAAAGCCTTGAAAACAAAGGGCTTAAGAAAAATGAATCGCCACCGATTAAGATTGATTCCGATCAGGGATAAAGAAATGAAGCGCAGGAATGGATAGGAAAAATGAACTATTAATACGAGTCTATTTTGTCTTTTTCACATTCGTTCTTATGGCGCTCGTAATATTAGGCAAAGTGGTAAAGACTTCTTTGCTGGAAGGAGAAAAATGGAGAGAACAGGGTGGAAAAAATATTAAGTGGATCGAAGTAGCAGGAGAGAGAGGTAATATTTATGACACCCATGGTAATATTCTCGCAACAACCCTTCCGTATTTTGACATATACGTTGATTTGGTTACATCATCTGAAGAGGATTTCAAAACCAATATCGGGCCATTATCAGTTCAGCTTGCTGCACATTTCGGTAAAACGGCCCATGATTGGAAATCTGAATTATCAGCCGAACGCAAGGCGGGTGTTACGATGAAGAAACCGGGCAGCCGCTATTATCCACTATTGAAGAGGGTCAGCAAAGACCAATTGGATTTACTCAAAACTATGCCATTATTCAATCTTGGAAAACATCGTGGTGGTTTGCTTTATGAAAGAAAGAACAGTCGTGAAAAGCCATTCAAAAACCTGGCTTACAGAACGATTGGCCTGGATCGGAAAAATGCCGATAAGATCGGTATCGAAGGATCCTTTGATGAATTTCTTTCCGGTGAAACGGAGAAACGCCTGATGCGACGATTGCCTGGAGACATTTGGTTGCCGGTTGTAGATCCGGAATTGATGAGTCAGCAACGCGGGGGAGACATAGTGACGACACTGGATATGCATATCCAGGATATCGTACATCATGAATTGCTCGAAGTGTTGCATAAATATGATGCTGATGCAGGCTCAGTTGTTATCATGGATGTAAAAACCGGCGCTATTAAAGCGATGTCGAACCTTGGAAAGGTTGATGAAGGCCTGTATCGTGAGGAATATAATTATGCAGTAGGTCGGCTTAGTGAACCTGGTTCAACATTCAAACTGATCTCTGCGATGGCTTTGCTTGAGACAGGAAAGGTTGAACTGGATGATGATATCGTTGTGAATGGCGGAAAGAAGAAATTCTTTGACCGGTGGATGCGCGACAGTGAAATGCATGGGAATCATACAATGACGTTTGAAGAAGTTTTTGAACACTCTTCCAATGTCGGGATGGCAAATGCAGCATATGCTGCCTACGGTAAAAAGTCTCAATGGCCGGATTTTATGAAAGCCATTAATAACCTGGGTGCGATGGACAAGACAGGTATAAGAATTCAGGGTGAAAGAGCACCTTTTTTCAAAGACCCGGAATCGTTCAATACCAAAGCCCATAATACTTGGTCCGGAACGACAGTGCCCTGGATGGCGCATGGTTACGAACTCACGATGACGCCGCTGCAGGTTCTGAATTTTTATAACTCCGTGGCGAATGATGGGACAATGATGAAACCTTATTTGGTTAAAGAAATATATGAGGATGGAAAACGTATCAAACGTATTGATCCTCAGGTAGTTAAGCAAAGTATTGCAAGTCCGTCCACAGTGATGAAAGCAAGACGAATGCTTGAAGGTGTTGCCGAAAGCGGTACCGCTCAAAGATTGAAAGTTAAGAATACATCCTTTGCCGGAAAGACTGGTACAACGAGGTTGAACTACTGGAAAACGACAAGCAGAAAGGAATACAACGCATCATTTGCAGGATATTTCCCCGTGGACAATCCACAATATTCTGCCATCGTTGTGGTGTACAATCCGAAGGGAGCCTACTATGGTTCACAAGTGGCAGGACCTGTTTTCAGGAATATCGTGCAAAGATTGGCAGGATTGGAATACAAGGAAGTGCAAACTGATACCGATACAGAGTTGCCGGTTTTAAAAGCACACTCAGGGTATAAAAAGGATTACACGAAAGTCCTGGAATACATCGGCCTTGGATATGACGACAAAGGAAAGAATAGGTGGGTAATGCTGGAGTCAGATTCTGAAAGTCTTGAAATCGAGGATAAGAAAATTCTGAAGAAATCGATTCCGGATGTGAAAGGAATGGGCCTAAGAGATGCCGTGTATGTCCTGGAGAGTCTTGGACTTGAAGTGGAGCATAGTGGAATGGGTAAAGTGTACAGGCAATCCATAAAGACCGGTACGGTGATCAATGGACAAACGATTAAGATTTATTTGAAATAATAAATAAAGAATTTATCAAAAGTGATAAATCATAACAATTGAAAAAACTGGAAGAAATACTAAAGTCAATTGAAGTTCTGAATGGAACTATACTGAATAGCATTGATGTTCAGGGGCTTGCCCTTGATTCCAGGAAGGTAAAAAACGGTTACTTGTTTTTTGCTTACAAAGGATTGAAAACTGATGGCCATGAATATATAGCCTCAGCAGTTAATAATGGAGCATCTATTATTGTACTTGATAATCCTGATTTCCTGGATCAGCATGAATGTTCTTATGTTCTGGTCAAAGATGCAAGGCGGACTGTCAGTAAGATAGCTTCTGCTTTTTATGACAATCCATCAGGGAAGCTGACAGTGACAGGGATTACAGGGACCAACGGTAAAACAACGGTCGCAAGTCTCTTGAGTGATGTGTTCACGGATCTGGGATTTAAATGTGGTTTGATTTCCACAATCCGGATCAAATATCAAGACAAAGAGATACCTGCACAGTTGACGACACCGGATCCTTTGAGTTTGCAGGAAGTATTTCATGAAATGTACGAGGCAGGTGTGACGCATGTATTTATGGAAGTGAGTTCACATGCGATTGAACAGGGCAGGACAAGCAATATCGATTTCGATCTTGCTGTGTTCACAAACCTGAGCCGTGACCACCTCGATTACCATGAAACATTTGCTGAATACCTCAAAGCCAAGCAGGGATTGTTTGATGGGATGAAAGCTTCTGCGCATGTGCTGACCAATATCGATGATCGCAACGGGATGATTATGGTTCAGAACAGCAAAGCGAACATTCATACCTATGCTTTGAAAAGACCGGCAGACTTTAAAGGGAAAGTAATATCCAATGAATTGACCGGATTGCACCTTTCCTTCGAAGAAAAAGAGGTTTACCTCAAACTGGTCGGATACTTCAATGGGTACAATGCACTGGCTGTATATGCTGCTGGCGTTTTGCTGGGACAGGATCCTGAAGATATTCTCAGGGCGCTCAGCAACCATGACAGTGCAGAAGGCAGGATGGACATCGTCAGAAATCCCGAGTCAGGTATCACAGGAATAGTTGATTATGCTCATACACCGGATGCCCTGCAGAAAGTGCTTGAAACTTTAGTAGTAACAAAAAATAAAAACGCCAGGATTATCACGGTTTTAGGATGTGGAGGTAACAGGGATAAGGGAAAGAGGCCACAGATGGCTTCGATAGCCGGAAAATTTAGTGGAACGGTCATTTTGACCTCAGATAATCCAAGGGATGAAGATCCTGAAGTTATTCTTGACGAGATGTTTGAAGGAGTTATAGAAGAGAAAAGAAATATAGTGTTCAGGATAACAAACAGAAAAGAAGCCATAAAAATGGCATGTAATCTGGCAAGGCGTGGAGATGTGATTTTGGTAGCCGGAAAAGGCCATGAAAATTACCAGGAAATCAAGGGACAAAGGTTCCCTTTTAATGATAAAAAAATATTGAGTGCATTTATGCACTGAGTAAGATATAGAAGAGTAGGTTCTATTATCATTCTCAGGTTGGTTTTAACAGTTGCAGTAGGATCAATTCGGATAAAGATTCGAATTCCTACTGTACACTGTTATTTTTTGAAAGAGACTTATGCTTTATCATTTATTTGAATACTTAGAAAATCAATTCAATCTGCCAGGTGCAGGATTGTTTCAATTTATATCATTCAGATCCGCCCTCGCGGTAATAATATCTCTTATGATAACATTACTGTTTGGGAACAGGATCATACGTTCTTTGAAATTATTGCAAGTAGGTGAATCCGTCAGGGATTTGGGCTTGGATGGACAGAAACAGAAGGAAGGTACACCAACAATGGGTGGTGTTATCATTATGTTTTCAATTGTCGTTCCGACCATTTTACTAGCCAGGCTTGATAATATTTATATTATCCTGATGCTGGTCACAACCCTGTGGATTTCAACAATAGGATTTATCGACGACTACATCAAGGTCTTTAAAAAAGACAAAGGTGGCTTATCAGGCAAGTTTAAAGTCTTTGGGCAAGTTGTTCTCGGCCTTATGGTTGCCGTAGTGATGTTGATGCATGATGACATTACCATCAGGATGCCTCTGGCAGATGCCAATGAAAGAGGACTTGAAGTCATAGAATCATTCGAGGTCAAAGTACCTCAAGTCAATGACTTACCAGTCACCACAGAAATGGCCTATGTCAAAGCGGCATATACCACGCTTCCGTTTATTAAGAACAACCAGTTGAATTATAGTTTTTTCACCGGTGGTTCTTCCAAATGGGTGTGGATCATTTTTATTCCCCTTGTCATATTTATTGTCACTGCAGTGTCCAATGGTGCAAACCTAACGGATGGTCTTGATGGTTTGTTGACTGGTATTGCAGCCATTATAGGAGCTACACTTGGTGTCTTGGCCTATGTGTCCGGTAACACAATTACAGCCGATTACCTTGATATTTTCTACCTGCCTCATTCCGAAGAGCTGGTCATATTTATGGCTTGTTTTATAGGGGCATGTATCGGTTTCCTTTGGTTCAATTCCTATCCTGCCAGTGTATTTATGGGGGATACTGGGAGCCTGGCCATTGGAGGTATCATTGCTGTCATGGCGGTGTTGCTCAGAAAAGAATTACTGATTCCGATTTTATGCGGTATCATACTTATGGAAAACCTGTCTGTCGTGATGCAGGTAGCATGGTTTAAATACACGAAGAAAAAATATGGAGAGGGACGGAGAATATTTCTGATGTCTCCATTGCATCATCACTATCAGAAGAAAGGTATGCATGAGATGAAGATTGTTGTGAGGTTCTGGATCGTTGCTATCATACTTGCAGTATTGACTGTTATCACTTTGAAAATCAGATAACAGATGGAAAGGATCGCTGTATTGGGAGCTGGTGAAAGCGGCGTAGGAACAGCATTACTTGCCATGAAAAATGGATATGAAGTCTTTGTATCGGACTATGGAGAAATACCAGGAAAGTACAAGGAAGAATTAAAAATAAATAATATCCCTTTTGAAGAAAAGGGACACAGTTTTGAAATATTAGAAAAAGCAAATTTAATCGTAAAGAGTCCGGGAATACCGGAGAGATCTGAAGTGGTCAGGCATTTTCGACTAAGGGGAAAAAAGATCATTTCAGAGATTGAATGGGCGTCAAGGTTTTTTGGTGGAAGGATTATCGGCATTACAGGAAGTAACGGTAAGACAACCACAACAAGCATGATATACCACCTTCTTTCTGAAGAAATTCCGGGAGTAGGTATGGGTGGCAACATTGGAACTTCAATGGCCCGATTATTATGTGGTGATGAAAAGTTTGAAATCCTGGTATTGGAACTCAGTAGTTTTCAGCTCGATGACATAGAAGATATTCGTTTTGATATCGGTGTTATTCTGAATATTACTGCAGATCACCTGGATCGCTACGATTATAATATTGAAAAATATGCAGATGCCAAGTGGAATCTGGCCTTGTCTGTGAAAGCAGCAGGAGACCTGGTAATCAATGGAGATGATCCAATGATTACTAAACGATTAAGTACCGTTCCCGCAAATGTCAGTGTACACAAACTATCTGCAAATTTTCCCATGACCTCGTTGCCGTCAAAGGACGGTGATTTATTATTTGAAATGAATTTGAAAGGCAGGCATAATTTGTTTAATGCAAATATTGCGGCAAAAGTGGCTGAATTGATGGATGTAGATAACTCTGTCATCATAGACCGACTAAAATCTTTCGATGCAATCGAGCATCGTTTGGAAAGCATCGGAATATTTGATGGGGTAGAATATATCAATGACAGTAAAGCCACCAATGTCGAATCGAGTGTTTATGCACTTGAAGCTATGAACAAACCAGTGATCTGGATTGCCGGTGGAACCGATAAAGGTAATGATTACAGCAGTCTTGTTCCTGTAGCAGGGAATAAGGTGAAAGCAATGATTTGCCTTTGTGTAGATGATACGAAGCTGAGATCTTCTTTTGAATCTGTTGTCGATAAAATGGCAACGACCCGCGATATGAAAGAAGCAATTCTTCTGTCCCGTAAATGGGCCGAAGATGAAGATGTCGTATTGTTATCACCGGCATGTGCAAGTTTTGATTTATTCGATAATTATGAACATAGGGGAAGGGAATTTAAAAATGTGGTTTTAAATATTAAAAGTGAAACTCGTAAATAACACATTTGATAATTTAAAAGGAGATAAAACCATTTGGTTTCTCGTGGCCGTTTTGGGTCTTTTCTCTGTTCTTGCTGTATACAGTGCCGTAGGCAGTATGGCCTACAAGGTGCGTGGCGGTAATACAGAGTACTACCTCATTCAGCAGACCCTGTTCATATGTGTTGGATTCGCCTTCATGTATCTGGCATATAAGTTTAATTATATGGTCTATGCAAAGATAGCGCCTCTGTTTATCATTGTGGCAATACCTCTTTTGTTATATACAATTGGGTTTGGTACCGAGATAAATTCCGCCAAAAGGTGGATCACAATTCCGTTTATCGACAAGACTTTCCAGACTTCGGATATTGCAAGGCTGGCTTTGATCGTATATATCGCAAGGGCTATTGCTAAAAAGCAGGATGTCATTAAAGACTTCAAAAGTGCTTTTTTACCAATCATCTTGCCGATTGTTTTTGTGTGTATGCTCATCGCCCCTGCAGACCTGAGTACATCGGTGTTGTTGTTCGGGACTTGTTTATTGATGATGATCATCGGACGGATCTCAAAGAGATATGTTTTTGCATTGTTCCTGATAGGCATCATGGCTTTTGCATTTCTTGTCCTTGTAGGATCATTTTTCCCGGAACATGTTCGTGTAGAAACATGGATTTCGAGGATCAATGAATTCTTTTACAATACAGACGGAGGATGGCAGATTCAACAATCCAAGATCGCGATTGCCAATGGTGAAATATTTGGACTGGGACCTGGTAATAGCCTCCAGAGAAATTACCTGCCTTACCCATATGCAGATTTTATCTATGCCATCATATGTGAAGAGTATGGATTGATAGGAGCGTTTGCTGTGTTAGGGGTTTACCTGGCATTGTTATACAGATGTGTATGTATGGTGACAAAATGTCCAAAGACATTTGGTGCTATTCTCGCAATCGGTTTGTGCCTGAATATCGTTGTGCAGGCTTTCGCCAATATTGCGGTTTCAGTTCATCTTGTCCCTGTAACCGGGTTAACCTTGCCGATTATAAGTATGGGTGGGACATCAGTAATATTTACCTGTATTTCCCTCGGGATTATATTGAGTGTAAGCAGGTATGTGGAAGAGTATAGCACTTATGAAATATTAGAAGAAGAAGCAGCGGTTGCAGAAGTGGAATCGCCTCAGAATATACAAAGCAATAGACCGAAGTATGAAAATTATTATTAGCGGAGGTGGTTCGGGAGGACATGTTTACCCGGCCATTGCTATTGCAAATGCATTAAAGGAAAAAGGTGTAAATGACATCTTGTTCGTTGGTGCAAACGGAAAAATTGAAATGGAGAAAGTACCGGCAGCTGGATATGATATCGTAGGATTGAATATCAGCGGCTTTCACAGGAAGGAAATCCTGAGAAATATACTTTTCCCATTCAAATTATTAGGGAGTCTTATGAAGGCTCGAAAGATCATTGACAAGTTTAGTCCGGATGTTGTTGTTGGAGTTGGAGGATTTGCCAGTGGGCCAGTTCTCAAAATGGCCCAGTGGAAGAAAATACCAACTCTGATCCAGGAACAGAATTCGTTTCCCGGTGTCACCAATAAATTACTTGCTGCGAATGCAAGCCGAATTTGTGTGGCCTACGATAACATGGAAAAGTTCTTTCAGAAAGAAAAAATCTCTATTACAGGTAATCCTGTAAGAAAGGATTTAGAGAATGTAGATGCTTTGAAGTCTCAAGCATTCTCGCATTTTGACTTAGTTCAAAATAAGAAAACACTATTGATTTTTGGAGGAAGTTTGGGAGCCAGGTCCATTAACAATGCAATCTATCACAGTAGTGATCAGATAGCTGGATTGGAAGATGTTCAGATCATTTGGCAAGTGGGTAAGTTGTACTATGATGAATTTAAGAATAGCACACTTGCCAATTGTTCACATGTAAAGATCTTACCATTCATTGACCGAATGGACCTGGCTTACAGTGCTGCTGATGTTGTGATTTGCAGGGCAGGGGCACTGACCATTTCAGAACTGAGTATCGTTGGTAAACCAGCGATCTTTATTCCATCTCCAAATGTGGCCGAAGATCATCAGACAAAGAATGCCATGGCACTTACCGAGAATAATGCGGCGGTCCTGGTTGATGATGAAAAGGCACAGGAGTTGATTTTTGAAACGATGACTAAACTAATGGATGATCGAGATGCTCAGAAAAGTCTGAGTGAGAATCTTAGGGCAATAGGGAAACCGGATGCCCGGGAGAAAATAGCAGATGAAATAATTAAACTGGCCAAAAAATGAATTTAACCAGGCTCAGAAAAATATATTTTTTGGGTATTGGTGGCATAGGAATGAGTGCCATCGCCAGGTACTTTTTGAAACAGGGCGTGGAAATTCATGGTTACGACCTGGCCACTACAGAGCTTACCAAAAAGTTGGAAGCTGAAGGCATGCATATTCATTATGATATTGATGTAGAAAAGATTCCGAAAGGCATTGAACTGGTGATTTATACACCAGCGATACCTGAAGATCATGCAGAGAAGATATGGTTTATCAGGAATGATTATGAACTGAAAAAAAGAGCTGAAGTTTTAGGCCTGCTCAGCCGGAATATGCGCACTATTGCGATTGCCGGCACACACGGGAAGACGACGACCAGCTGTTTGACAGCCCATGTTTTGAAATATTGCGGAATTGATATTACTGCATTTCTCGGCGGCATCATGTCAGGCTATGATTCTAATTTCCTGTTGGGAGATTCAGATATCCTGATCGCTGAAGCTGATGAGTATGACAGATCATTTCTTCATTTGTATCCTGAGTGCCTTGCAATTATGTCGATGGATCCAGATCATCTCGATATCTATGAAAATGTCGAAGTGATGTACAGGAATTATGAAGAATTGACACTAAATGTCAGGGATGGAGGTGTGATCATACTGGGTTCTGAAGTAGAAGAATACTTTAGTGATTCCTGGAGAGCCCGGCTTGAGAAAAGGAATATTTCAGTCAGGAAACTTGGGGTTGATTTCAAGTATGACAGGATTGAAATTGAACAGGGGTGTTATCGTTTTGACTTTGTTTCCGGGCAGTCCGGGATTGAAAGTATAAAATCAGGAATGGCAGGAATACATAATATTATGAATTGTTCTGTTGCACTTGAAATTGGAAGCTTATATGAACTAAAGCAGGATTGTCGCAAGGAGGCGATAGAGACATTTAGGGGTATTCGAAGAAGATTTGAAACGGTTTTCAAGGGAGATAAGGTGTTGATTGATGATTATGCGCACCATCCCGAAGAATTGAAACATGCGATAGAGACTGTTAACAATCTCTATCGGGGAAAAAGAATCCTAGGAATTTTTCAACCTCATTTATTTACGAGGACGAAAGATTTTTATGAAGAGTTCTCGCGTGCCCTTGAAGGACTGGAAGAGGTGTGGTTGTTGCCGGTTTATCCAGCAAGGGAAGAGCCGATAAGCGGGATAACGAGTGAACTGATATGGAACCTGATTCGCAAGAAGAAGAAAAAGATGGTGAGTAGCATGTCAATGGTAAGTGAACTGGAGAAAAGGGATGATATTGAAGTTGTCATTACCCTTGGGGCGTCAGATTTGGATAAACACCATAATAAATTAATAGAAGTATTAAAAAAGTAAAATGTGAAGAGAAAAGGAAAGCGCATAATGGAACAGTTGAATATAGTAAAAGCTGTGTTCGCAATGTTATTGCTGGCTTTCCTGGCTTATGCAACAATAGAGCGACTGGACAGTGTGGTAGATGAAGTAAGCATTATCATAAACTCTCGGGAGGACAACAAAAAACTGATAAGTGAGGATGAGATCAGGATGATGTTGAAAAAGAAGATTGGTTATGATATTACGATTGCCAATAACGGGCAGCTTGATCTGATGGCACTTGAGAAATACCTTCAGCAAGACAACCGGATAAAGAAGGCTGATATTTATCTGGATAAGAAGAACAGAGTGAAAATAGTGATCAGCCAAAAAGAACCAATTGTCAGGATAGAAGATTCTGCAGAAGGAGACTTTTACCTTGACTTTGAAGGAACACGGATTCCACTGGTGAAAGACCAGATTGTAAGAGTGCCGATAGTAACCGGGCACGTTAACAAATACCAACCCAACTACAAGGATGATAAGGAACACAATCTCAATATGGTATTGAGAATGGCTCAGAAGGTCAGTGAAGATGATTTTTTATCAGCACTTGTAGAGCAGATCCATATTGATGAAAGCGATGAAATAGTTCTGATCCCAAAAATGGGGAGAACGAAGATACTTTTTGGCCAGATTGATGATCTGGATGAGAAAGTATATAAACTGAAAACATATTACCGAAAGGGAATAAAACATATAGGTATTGACAAATTTGACGAGTTGAATATAAAGTACGAAGGACAGATTCTTGGTGTGACCAATACTTAACTCGATTTGTAATAAAATTAAAAAACAGTCGTATGAATACGCAAGCAATTAAAGAAGGACGCATAGCCATTGCTCTTGATATTGGCACTACAAAGGTATGTGCCATAGCGGGCCGTAAAAATGAATACGGAAAAATTGAGATTGTAGGTGTAGGAACTGTAAAGTCGGAAGGTGTTTCCCGTGGTGTCGTTTCCAATATTGACAAAACGGTAAAGGCCATAAATGAAGCGATTCAGATTGCGCAGAAAAACGCCAAAACAAAGTTTGGTCGTGTTCACGTGGGTATCGCAGGCCAGCATATCAAATCTATTCATCATCATGGATTGCTTGTCAGGCATGAACCTGAATCCGAAATTAATGAAGCAGATGTCAGTAAGTTGATTAGCGATATGCATAAACTGGTACTGCCACCCGGAGACAAGATACTGCATGTGTTTCCACAGGAATTTACTGTCGATGACGAATCGAATATTGTAGATCCAATAGGGATGTCAGGCGTCAGACTTGAAGCAAACTTTCATATTATCACAGGTCAGATATCAGCATCGAGAAATATTATGCGATGTGTTGAAAAGGTAGGCCTGGATGTGGCTGATATTACACTGGAACCTATTGCTTCCTCAAAAGCTGTGCTTACACCACCGGAAAAAGAAGCAGGTGTTGCTTTGGTAGATATTGGAGGAGGTACGACGGATATCACAATTTTCAAGGATTCTATTATCAGGCATACTTCAGTCATACCCTTTGGTGGCAATGTGATTACCAATGATATAAGAGAAGGATGTACAGTGATGAAGGATCAGGCAGAAAAACTAAAGGTAAAATTCGGATCTGCACTGGCGGATGCGGTATATGATAACAGGATAATTACGATACCGGGATTCAGAGGAAAGGACTTCAAGGAAATTTCTGAGAAGAACCTGGCCAAAATTATACAGGCCAGGCTGGAGGAAATATTTGATTATGTCCTTTGGGAAATCAAAAGGTCAGGTTATGAAGGGAAATTAATTGCAGGCATTGTATTGACTGGTGGAGGATCCCTTTTGAAAAATATTGAATTGTTATCGGAGTATCATACCGGTATGAGTACCAGGATTGGTCAGCCGATTGAGCATCTTGCTCATGGCTATTCAAGTATGATAGCCAGCCCGATTTATTCTACCGGTGTAGGATTATTGAGTATTGCAATAGATAATCTTGATTTCACGCAGGACCATATTGCTGACTCGGAAGACGATGAATCTTCTGATGATGGTAATCCGGCAAACAGGTGGTATCACAAGATATTTACATATACAAAGGATTTTTTTGAAGCCCCAGCTGACTCAGAATTCTAAAATATTTAACCATTAAAAACTCAATGTTATGTTATTTGAAGAACGACATAATTCGATAATAAAAGTTATTGGCGTCGGCGGCGGCGGAAGCAATGCTGTGGCTTATATGTATAACCAGGGTATTGTGGGTGTAGACTTTGCCATATGCAATACTGATATCCAGGCGCTGGAGAATAATCCTGTGCCGATTAAAGTTCAACTGGGGCCAAGCCTTACCGAAGGTATGGGTGCCGGTTCTGTTCCTGAAGTAGGCAAACAGTCCTGTATTGAATCTATTGATGAGGTCAGACGGTTTCTTGAAAACGATACCAAGATGCTCTTTATAACTGCCGGAATGGGCGGAGGTACCGGTACAGGTGCTGCACCTATTATTGCCAAGGCAGCCAAAGAGATGGGAATTCTCACAGTAGCTATTGTTACACTTCCATTCACCTTTGAAGGTATTCGTAGAAAAACACAGGCAGTGGAAGGACTTGAATCTTTGAAGAAGAATGTGGATTCCATACTTGTTATTTCCAATGACAGGGTCCGACATCTTTATGGTAACCTGAGCCTTACAAATGCCTTTTCAAAAGCTGACAATATCCTGACTACTGCAGCAAAAGGGATCGCAGAGATCATAACCATACCTGGATATATCAATGTGGATTTCAAGGATGTCAGTACCGTCATGAAGGAAAGTGGTGTATCAATCATGGGATACGGGGAAGCCGAAGGAGAAGAAAGAGCCAAAGAAGCTGTAGAGTTTGCATTGAACTCACCATTGTTGGAAGATAACGATATCCGCGGTGCACAGCATATTCTCCTGAATATCTCATCTGGTGACAGGGAGATTACCATGGATGAGATAGGTGAAATTACCGAATATATACAGGAAGAAGCAGGATATGGGACGCATATGATATGGGGTAATTGTACTGATGATTCCCTTGGAGAAAAATTGAGTGTCACTATTATAGCTACTGGGTTCACTGAAGGGAAAAAGCAGATGGATGAGCAAAAAGTAGAAACCATAAAAGTACACCTGGACGAGGTGCTTGAAGTTGAAGATGATGTACCGGTTATGAAGGATTTCGAAGAACCATCAATAAAAACTGTTGTGGAATTCGATGATCCCATGCCTGAATACAAAAATGTACATGAATACAAATCAGAGGAACCATTTGTAAAATCAAAAACAGAAAAATTTGAAGAAAGAAAAATACAATTAACTGACAAAGCAACAAAACGTAAAGATAACTTGAGAAGTACGAGTTCAAAACCGCTCGACAGCCCGAAAGTTATAGCTGAGATGGAAGAAGTACCTGCTTACCTGAGAAGAAAAGTGATGTTAGATGATGTGAAACATAGCAGTGATAATGGAACATCTAAACTCAGCATTAACATTGATGATGTTGAGGGTCCAACGATTGAGAAGAATAATTCATTCTTCCATGACAATGTGGACTGACAATTTTGGATTTCGTCTTTTCATAATACGCTTTTCTATATTATGAGATTGGTTTATTGATTGAGTCCCCGCCGGCCTCGGCGGGGTTTTTCAAAAACCTTTCGAGAAGCAGAAAAGCGAGATCACCAACTCTGAAAGAAGTGTTGAAGAAAGTAGTGAAGTAAACTTTTGAATCTGATAGAAGAACCGTGGTCCCCAATGGAGGACCCAGCAACCAAGGATTTCGTCTTTTTATAATACGCTTTTCTTAAATTATGAGATTGGTTTATTGATTGAGTCCCCGCCTCTCCGGCGGGGATATTTTTTTTTAATCATTGATCATTTTGATCGTGGTTTATATTCTCCGTCAAATAAAAGAGCCCAATCTGTAGAGTCTTTGTTTTTATCATTACCCGTGTCTTCCTGCAGTTGGGTCCAGGTCTGGCGTACCGATGATTTTCCAGGTTCCGCTTGCCAGGTAATTCTATTTTGTATTGTCTTTTCGCCTCTTTGAACTGAATTTCCCAAAATCATCTTATCTTCTTTCAACTGCCCTTTTAGATGAAGGGTCAGTCCTGAATTATCAATGTAGTATTGTTCCCACTGACCGGAGAGCTGGTTATATTTATTGAGGCTTGTGCCCCTGTATTTTGATCCAATAGCTTCATATTCTTCAATGATTCCATGCCCATCCAGAATTGAACTGATTTTACTTTTACCCACAAGGGTATCCGTACCATATTTGTAGACATCCCATTCACCAATCCAAAAGTCAAATTGAGATTTTACATTTTCCTGCGCTGCTAATTGGTTAAAGCCGAGACTTAAGCAAACAACCAGGACTAACCCATTTATTTTTTTCATATTGATGATTTTATACTAAAATAGGCAAGTTCAGACAACATTGTATGTAGGGAACTATTGGCATAAATTATTTCTGATGTACCTGACCCGTTAAAATGATGTACAACAGTTATTCTATGCCATGCATTAATTATCTTTAGAGCATTGATAAATTATACAAATTCAACATATGGTTAATTTACCTCCTGAAAAGTTAGGATCCTTTTACCTGGGTGCAAGATATGACTCCGAAACCAAAGAAATTACTTCAGAATCTGTGAATTACGATGCCCGTGACCTGACAACACATGCTGTATGTGTTGGTATGACAGGTAGTGGTAAAACCGGGCTGTGTATTGGTTTACTTGAAGAAGCAGCTATTGACCAGGTACCAGCGATCATTATCGATCCTAAAGGTGATATGACCAATTTGCTTCTTCAGTTTGATGGTCTAGATGCTTCTGATTTTCAAAAATGGATCAACGCGGATGATGCAGGTCGTAAAGGCATGAGTGTTGATGATTATGCCAAATCTACGGCAGAGAAGTGGAAAAACGGATTGGCATCATGGGGACAGGGAGATGAAAGAATGCAGAAGTTAAAGAATGCTGTAGATTATACTATATATACACCCAAATCCGATTCAGGTGTACCGGTAAATATATTAGGATCATTTGCCGCTCCCGGTATTGATTTTGAGTCAGATGCTGAAATGCTTCGCGAACGCATCCAGGGTACTGTCGCTGCACTTCTCGGTATGATCGGAAGTAAAGAAGATCCCTCAAGGTCCAGAGAAGGTATACTTTTGTCCACTTTGTTTGAACATTACTGGAAGAATAATGAAGACCTTGACCTGGCATCCCTTATAAAAGGTATACAGAAGCCCCCATTCCAGCAATTGGGTGTTTTTGATATTGATACCTTTTTTCCGGAAAAGGACAGGTTTGAAATGGCTATGGCTTTTAATACGCTAGTCGCTTCACCTCAATTCGCTTATTGGCTGATGGGTGATCCACTCGATATCGATAAAATGTATTTCACAGCAGAAGGAAAACCAAGACACAGTATATTCTATATTGCACATTTGTCAGAAAGTGAAAGAATGTTTTTCGTCACTCTTTTGCTGAATAGCCTGATAACCTGGATGCGGCGACAATCGGGGACAACAAGTTTAAGATCCTTACTGTACTTTGACGAGATCTTCGGTTATTTTCCGCCTACAGCAAATCCTCCATCAAAAAAACCTTTATTGACCATACTCAAACAAGCACGAGCTTTCGGTGTAGGATCTGTATTAGTGACACAAAACCCTGTTGATATCGATTATAAAGGATTGTCGAATGCAGGCACATGGTTTATCGGCAAACTTCAGACCGAGAGAGATAAAATGCGAGTCCTTGAAGGTCTGGAAGGTGCTATTGCCGAGGCCGGTTCAGGAACAGAAAAGAATTTCAGTGAGATCATCACCGGGTTGTCAAGCAGGGTCTTTTTGATGCATAATGTCCACGATGATGAACCTGTGGTATATCATACAAGATGGGTCATGTCGTACCTGAGAGGTCCGATGACCAGGACGCAGGTAAAAGAACTGATGAAGGCAAAGAAAGAGACTAAAAAAAGTGATGTATCTCTTAAACCAAATATGAACCGCCAGGCAACTTCAAAGGATAGTACTGAGGCAGTCATAGCTTCAGCACCAAACCTTGATCCTGCAATTATGCAGAAGTATTTTGCAGCCTGGAAAACACCTTCCGAGGCGGAATCTGAGATGAAATTCCAGGGTCACACATCTTTGTCTTATGAACCGCATATACTTGCCACTTCACAAGTAAGGTTCTATGACAACAAACGAGGAGTCGATGAAGTAAAAGACTTTACTTTCCTGGCCAGCCCGCCAGATGATTTTGGCAGGATTGACTGGGATGAGGCATTGAAGCTTTCGGACTGGAAAAGGTCCGTGATGTCAGAACCAGACCATCCGGAGAATATTTCTATCGGGTTTCAGGCAGTAGCTGAATCAATGAACACCGCAAAAGAACTGAAAAAGGTTGAAGACGATTTCGAAGACTATCTCTACCAGAATGAAAGACATTATATCCATGAACATCAAAAACTGGATATGTATCAGCATGCAGGTGAATCGGATGAGGCATTTGCTATGCGGGTCCAGCAAAAGGCAAGGGAAGAACGTGATGATGAGCTCGATGATATCAAGGATGGTTTTGAAAAGAAATTTGACAGGGTAAGGGAGCGGATAAGAAGGGAAGAACAGGATCTTGAAGAAGCAGAAGCCGAAGTGAGAGACAGGAGAACGCAGGAAGTGGTTGGTGTTGCTGAAACCTTATTTTCTGTATTCGTAAAAGGAAGAAGCAGATCATTCAGTTCTGCGGCCAGCAAGCGCCGAATGAGTCGGAGAGCATCGATGAAAGTCAAAGAATCACAGGAAGATCTTGAAGAGTTGCAACTTGATTTTGAAGAACTTGAAAAAGAATTACAGGAAAAACTGGAATTAGCCGATGAAAAATGGACGAGTGTAGCAGCTGGGATCACAAAGAAAGAAGTCAAACCACGAAGAACAGATATAAAAGTGGACCAGGTCATGCTGGTATGGTATCCATATTGGATTAATGAAAAAGGAGATCGTGTATCAGCGGTCTGATTTTTGTATATAATAGATGTTAACTATTAGACTAAAAAACGACTAAACTAAACTTTATGAATGATTTGGAGATTGCCAACCAGGTAGAACTGGAGCATATCAGCAGTATTGCAGAAAAATTTGGGTTGAGTGCAGATGATATTGAGATGTATGGAAAATATAAAGCAAAGATCCCTCTCTCATTTATCGATAAGGAAAAAGCTTCAAGGAGTAATTTAATCCTGGTCACAGCTATTTCGCCTACTCCTGCAGGGGAAGGAAAAACCACTATGTCTATCGGTTTGTCCGAAGGGTTGAACAGGATCGGAAAAAAGACAACTGTAGTTCTTAGAGAGCCTTCATTAGGTCCGGTATTCGGGATCAAGGGAGGTGCAACCGGTGGTGGTTATTCGCAGGTGCTACCTATGGAAGATATAAATCTTCATTTTACAGGCGACTTTGCAGCCATTGAAAAAGCACATAATCTCCTGGCCGCAGTCATTGATAACAATATTCAAAGCAAGACCAATTCTCTTGGTATTGATGCACGTACCGTAGGTTGGAAGAGGGTAGTGGATATGAATGATCGTGCACTCAGGAAAATCGTCATCGGTCTGGGTGGAACGACTATGGGCGTACCCAGGGAATCAGGTTTTGATATAACCGCTGCTTCCGAGATTATGGCTATCCTGTGCCTGTCTGAAGACCTTGAAGATCTCAAGGCAAGATTGGGGAATATCTTCGTGGGTTATACATTTGATAAAACACCTGTGTATGCCCGGGACCTGAAAGTGCAGGGTGCCATGGCAGCCCTTTTACGGGAAGCTATCAAGCCTAATCTTGTTCAAACAATTGAAGGAAACCCGGCCATCATACACGGGGGTCCTTTTGCGAACATAGCACAGGGTACCAATACCATTATTGCCACAAGAATGGGTATGAGCTTTTCGGACTATACGGTGACTGAGGCCGGGTTTGGTGCTGATCTTGGTGCTGAGAAATTCCTGGATATCAAATGTCAGTCTGCCGGGTTTTCACCTAAAGCAGTTGTTCTGACGACGACCATCCGTGCGTTAAAATATCATGGTGGTCAATCTTTAAAAGAATTAAAAGAACCTAATGTAGAGGCTTTGACAAAAGGTCTTCCCAATCTTGAAAAACATTTGGAGAATGTACAGCAATTTGGCATCACACCTGTAATTGCCATTAACAGGTTCCTGCATGATAGTGATGAAGAAATTGAAGTGATACAGAATTTTGCACACGAAAAAGGAATCAGGGTGGCTTTGGCGGAAGGCTGGGCAAAAGGCGGCGAAGGAACCCTCGAATTGGCACAACATGTGGTGGATATAGTGGAGGAAAACAATGCAGATTTCAAACCCGTGTATCATTGGGATCAGGCAGTCACAGAAAAAATCGAAAGCGTCGCTACAAGGATCTATGGTGCTGCAAATGTTGAATATACCAGCCAGGCAAGGAAGGACCTGCGAACAATCGGAAAACTTGGTCTGGACCATTTGCCAGTCTGCATAGCCAAGACACAAAAATCTTTTTCAGATAACGCCAAGCTCCTGGGCAGACCTGAAGGATTCACAATTACAGTACGCGAAATAGAGATTGCAGCAGGGGCAGGATTCCTGGTACCTATTACCGGGGATATGATGCGAATGCCAGGATTACCGGCTCATCCCGCTTCTGAAAATATAGATATAGACAAGGACGGGAAGATTACGGGTTTGATATAGAAATGAAACAAAAAGAAAAGCCGGCACGATTTCTCCTGCCGGCTTAAGTGTTTTTGAATGATAATTAATTATTTCTCCGGGTTAAATATATCTTCCAGTTCTTCAGGCAAGTCACCATCCAGTTCTGCTTCCAGCATCTCTATAAACTTTTCCGGATTTTCTGATAGATCATATGCCAGATTATTGTCTTGTTCTGTTAGTTGTTTAGACCTTGTTTGATCAGAGCATTCATTTACAAGGTTTTGTTCTGCAGCAAGCTCGTTTAATACCGCAGCACAAGCC
>JABDPK010000155.1 GCA_013042795.1 Saprospiraceae bacterium
TCCTGGGTGAGCAGTAATGTTGAACCCCAGTCATTGAATGATGGCACTTTGTTGTTTAGTATCAAACTCAGCAATTCTGGTGCAGCTTGCACAAATTCGGATATCCAGTTTGCAGACGCTTTCCCGACACTCATTGAGATTATTGACAAGGACTTCAACGAATTACAATTAATATCAAGTCCATTGAATCTTCAGGTTCCCGGAGCTGGTTGTGGCAGTGGAGTGGGTTGTGTCCCTAACCTGATTGTTAATCCTGATCCATGGAATTGCTCTGCAAGCCTGACCGCAGATATGTTACTTAATAATACGAACTATGATTCAGCGGTGGTGACACCTGAAGAACTCAATACAGCAGATCTTGGAAGTACGACCGAGGTTATGGTTGATTATTCTGTTAATGGTGAAACCCTTAGTTGTGTCAGCAACGTGAGTTTTGTAGATAATGTACCACCTGTTGCGGTGGTTGCACTGGGTTTAACAGTACAACTAACAACTGGATCGGGCGTTGATCCCACAGCAAGGATTTATGCGGAGGATATTGATAATGGTTCTTTTGATGCTTGTTCAGCTGTTACCCTTAGTCCGGCTTTTTTTGACTTTGATTGCAGTCATATAGGCGTACAGACTTTAATCCTTGAGGTTGAAGATGAAAGTGGGAATACCAATGTTGCATGGACCAATGTGACTATAGAATATAAACCAACGCAGGCACCTGTATTACTATGTCCATCAGATATAGTCGTTAATTGTGCATTGGATCTTACCGACGAAGATGTTATAGAGAATGTCCTCGGACAGGCTACAGTTGATATGGGATGTTCACCAGTATATACAGATGTTTATGATTATGACCAAAATAATGATGGTGATATCAATGATAGTTTTGATTATCTGGGTGAAACAGTACTGGAGAAATATAGTATTGGTTGTCAATTCGGACCGATTGTAAGAACCTGGTCGGTTCCAGGAATCAATCAAACGTGTCAGCAGATAATCATTGTGAAAGAATCTGACCCATTTGACGGGAATACCTTGATTGACTGGCCTTACTCATTGGATTCGTTTGTTTCTGTAGCAGATAATGATGGTTCCCTTGGATGTGATGGTAATCCTGTTGAACATACTAATCTTGTCATTGATCCTGTGACTGGAGTTGTTACAGGAGCAGTAATAGCAATATCATGTGAAGATGATTTTTGCGAAGAGCCGGTTTGGGATATGGATAATACATGTGGTCTGATCGGTGTTTCTGTTGAAGAAACCCGATTTGAACTCAATGGTCAATATTGTTTGACTATAAAGAAAGAATATACTTTAATTGATTGGTGTGTTTATGATCCTTTTGATTCCTCGGAAGCTGGAATTTGGACATGGGAAGTAACGGCTAATCTTACTGATATCCAGCCGCCTTCAGTGGATACTCCTCCAGACCAGGAATTGAGCTGTTCAGACAGGTTAGCCTTATCTGCAATAGCCACAGATTTAAGTATCGATCCGTCCCAGGCGGGTAATAATTATAATTGTCCATCCAACACTTTGAGATGGCAGGTTCTGTTGGATATCAATAACGATTGGACGTATGAAAGAGAATGGAGTTCTTTTGTGGAAGAAGATTCAAATACTCCGAATGATCCATTGTGGTCTGATGATAATAAAGATGAAAATATAATTGTCTATGGCTATTCTATTCCGGATGTGAAAGTGGGAAGCAAGTGGAAACTGGATAATGCAAGTGGTCCTACAACGCCTTCGGGTTTCAATTATGAAATTTATCTTGATGATTATTTGCCACCAGATCCCAATGTTAAACACCGGGTTGTTTGGAAGGCATATGACATGTGCGGTAATGTTACAAGTGTCTCGGGTTTATTTTCTGTGAATGCATCACTTGATATTCAGCCTCCTGTTTCAAAATGCATAACATTTTTAAGTGCATCACTTAATGACCCCGATGGTTCAGGACCTCAACAAGCTTCATTGACAGTTTGGGCTACCGATTTCATTGCTTCAGCTGAAGATAATTGTTCCGATGATGATAAGCTGAAATTCAGTTTTAGTAATACGGCCCCCTCGTCAGATCCTGACTTTCCAGTAAATGAAAATTCGACATCAATAACTTTTACGGAAGCAGACATGTCAGGAAATAATCTTAAGGATTTCCCACTGGAGGTATATACCTGGGATGAATCAGAGAATTCTGCATCGTGTGCGGTAACCTTAAGGTTGACATCTGAAGAAAACCCGTGTTCTATAAGTAATATCCAGTGCCCTGAAGTCGAGGTTGATCTTGATGCCGGTGGTCAAGGTGCATTATTGCTTTCTGACACCAATGTCAGTTATGCTAATCCTTGTAGTGTCACTGGAGTGGAATTATCTTTTAATCCTTCAAATTCTAATTTGCATTCCCTGGATCTGGGTTGTTCAGACAAAGGATTGAGTCAATACAAGGTTTTTGTACTTGTCAATGGGTTAGTCGTTGGTAACTGCCAGAATACTTTGACAGTGAACGATCCATTTGGAACATGCCCGGATGCAGGTGGTAAGGTTCATTTTTCACTGCCGGAAGTAAGCGGAAACATGGGAGACCAGGTATGTATTCCTTTGATTGTAGATAACTTTAGTGGGGTTGATGCGGTACAAGGGAGTTTAAGTTGGGATGAAACAGTGCTGACATATGCCAGTACCCAGAATTATGTATTACCAGGTATGGAGCCATCTATGTTTGGCTTGAATTCAGTCGATAATGGTGAGATAAGCTTTATTTGGTTTGATCTGACTGGTTCAACACCTGCCACACTTGCAGACGGGACAGCACTGTTTGATCTTTGTTTTGATATCATAGGAGAAGAAGGAGATTTCAGTAATGTTCAACTTTCCGATTCTCCAACTCCCGTAGAACTGGTAGGTAATAATGTAGAACTGGAGTTTACAAGCAATCCTGGAAAAGTCATTGTAGGATCGTCTGATTGTGGTCCCGGGGAAGATATTGTTGCACCAACACCCTATTGTATAGCTAATGTTAAAACTTTGTTGCTGGATCCTGATAATACCGGACCTCAAGTCGCACAGGCTGAGATATGGGCAATAGATTTTGATGCAGGATCATTTGACAACTGTAGTAATAACAAAGATCTCAGGTTTACGTTTACTGGTGTTAATCCTGATAATGATCCGGACTTTCAACAAGCTTCGAGGTCCTCATCAAGGATATTTACTTTAAATGATATTCCTGTGAATAATGAGAAGATCAAATTGGAGATACATGTTTGGGATGAACAGGATAACGAAGATTTCTGTCTTGTTAATCTGGAATTAATAGATGGAGGAATTGACCCTTGCTACAACAATACTGAAGCAAATATTCAATGGCCTCTTCCTGAGATTAACCTGAATGAAACCAATGTAAATACCAATTCAATTAGTTCCCAGTTTTCCCCCGAGAACCTGGTTCTTAATTATGGTTTTACTGAAGCTGAAACTTCTCCTACATATATAAATACAACTTGTGTAGATGGATTTCTATACACATTTGCTGACCTTGTGATTCCTGTCAATGGAGTATACTTCAAGATTGTCAGAACATTTACGGTGCTTGATTGGTACACAGGTAATGTCTATGACTTTGTTCAGCTAATCAGGAATATTGACCAGGAGGACCTCATCTGTGACTTTTTACCCAATACGGCACCTGTTGGTGATTGTATTTCCGGTCACACCCTGGAAGATGATGTTGAATGGCCTGCGGATATCAATATAACAGATCACAGGATTGCACCTGCAGAACTTAAGGTTTTTTCAGGTGTTCCATCCAAAGACGCGGAGCCTGTATTCTATAATTCAGATGCAGACAAGTATAAGGCCAGTTACATAGATATCCTCAATAGTCTAAGCGCATTTGATATTGTTCTTGACAGGCAATGGACTGTCACAAGGAGTGATAATCCAACTGTTTCGTGGACCTATACTCAAAAACTTACCGTAGATATAACGATGTTTCCAAATCTTGTCACTGTGAATACATTCAGCAACAGGCCAATACCAAATGTGGTAATCAACCAGAATGCTGTAACAGATGATAACGGTGTAGCCTTTGTAATGACTAATGAAGAAGTTAATCCTATCCTTGTCGATAACCCGATTAATGGACTTGATATTAAAGACCTGGTTCTCATACAACAGCATGTTTTGGGAATTTCCGTATTGGGACAACTTGAAAAACAGGCTGCAGATTTAAACAATGATCAAATTATCTCTACCATCGATATCGTAGAGTTGATGAAAGCATTGGTAGGTTTGAGTTCAGCTTCCTCTGAATGGGATTTCATAGATTATACCAATAATACAAGTCTTGGTGCTCAATTGAGAGGTCATTTTATTGGGATAAAACCAGGTGACGTCGATGACAGCGCACTGCTTGAACCTGGTAATACAGTATTAGAGCAAGAAGATCTATATTTTGATGATATTCTTCTGAATGCTGGTGAAACATACCAGGTTGCTTTTTACCTTGAAAACATATACCAGGTCTATGGACTTCAATTGCATGTTGATTTTGACACAGATAAAATTCAAATTACTGACATGACTTCGGATGTTTTTGACAACCTATTCTGGAATATCCCTGATGAAGGTCATGCAACAGGCGTCACGATTGTTTCCGATGGACAATCCTTGTCAGTTGGAGGAAAGAATTCTGCCGCATCCCTGGTAATCCTTGAAATAAAGGCACTCGACAACACCACACTTGGAGAGAGCCTGGAAATGTCTGCTGATTACCTGAGTTATATGATGCTGGATGATCTTACATCAATTCGATTTGCAGGATCACTTGAAGGAGGTATTGTACTCCATACACATGATCTTGGAGATGGTAATATAGTTGAGGTATATCCAAATCCGGTTGTAGATTATATGAAGATCAAACTGCCGGTAGGGTATCAAAACAGTGATTTCAGCGTTGAAATATTTGATCTTGCAGGAAGAAGAATCAAAGAACTGTATAATGATCAACAAGCAGACTTGTCAGATCTGGATAATGGCACTTATTTATACAGGTTGAGAATTGGAGACAAGATGTTTGCTGAAAGATTTGTCAAACTGGCTTATTAAGGGATTATCCCTTTTAAGATATTGTTTTTTTACTGTTGATTGTAATCCCGATGGGCCGTCTTTAAGGCGGCTCATTTTTATTTGGAATCATGTGTTGGTCCAGAAATAGAAATTATTTTTTTCCAGTTCAAATCCGCATGAAGGGTATAGGCGGTTACCGATGATATTACTTGTTTCTGTTTCAAGTAATAATCCACAAGCATCGGATTCTTTGCAAAGTAATTTTGCTCTGTCGATCAATAGTTTTGATATGCCTTGACCTCGAAATTCCGGGAGAACAAATAGGTCGTTCAGGATCCAGAGTCTTTGCATTTTTGTAGATGAAAAACTTGGATACAACTGGGTGAAGCCAACAATCTTTTCATCGGTGTCTTGTGCCACAAAAATAACAGCGTCGTTATTTTCCAGCCTGTCTTCTATGAATGATAGGGCAGCAATGGGGTCAGGTTCTTTCCGGTAAAAAACCCGATAAGCATCAAAAAGGGTAGCGAGTTCTTTTGCCATGCTCAAATTTGCAGAGCTGATATTCATCTGGATTTATTTTAGCTTAGTTTCAGCATGTTTTGTTTTTCATGCCTGTCAATAGCCAGCCTGATCAATTCTGATATCAGGTTTTCCTGACTTAAACCGGAAAATTCCCACAATTTGGGGTACATGCTGATATTGGTGAATCCCGGTATGGTATTTATTTCATTAATGATTAGTTTCCCCTGATCCGTCATAAACATATCCACTCTTGCCATACCGGCGCATTCCAGTAATGAATATACATCCACAGCCAGGTCCTGGATGGCTTTGATTTCTTTTTCTGTCAGTTCGGCCGGAATTTTAAGCACAGCACCTTTCTCATCCAGGTATTTACTTTCATAGGAATAAAAATCTTTGGTTGGTATCACTTCTCCTGGTATGGAGGCTTCAGGATTTTCATTGCCAAGTACAGCACATTCGAGTTCTCGTCCGGAAATCTTTTCTTCAATGATGACTTTATGGTCATAAAGAAGTGCATTGTTCAGGCCTTCAAAAAATTCATTTTTATTTTTTGAAAAGGAAACACCGACCGATGAGCCAAGATTTGCCGGTTTAATAAATAGTTCATGACCCAGTTTGCTTGAAATAGCATTATAGTCTGCACCTTCTGAACTGTATTTGACTGTTTCCCAGTCCGCGACTGCAATTCCGGCATCCCTGAGAACTCTCTTCATCATATCCTTATCCATGCCTACAGCAGAACCCAGTATACCACAGCCCACACAAGGAATATTAGCGAGTTTAGCAAGGCCCTGAACGGAGCCATCTTCGCCAAAGGTACCATGAAGTACAGGGAAGATTACATCAATCCGGCTGATCGTTTCATGTGTATCCAATGAAATGATCTTTTTTTCTTCGTTATTCTGTGAAAAGAGGACAGGGTGGGAGACTGATTCAATACTGATAGATCTGGGATCTGAAGAATGGAGGAGGTTTATGGAGTCAGCGTTATAATGCCATTTACCGTTTTTATCGATGCCGATAAGTATGGCTTCATATTTTTCTGTATCGAGGGATTTGTAAACATTTTGTGCAGATAATATTGAAATTTCATGTTCTGTTGATCTGCCCCCAAATAAGATTGCAACTTTTATTTTTTCCTCCATTGTTTATATAAGCTGGATTTAAAGTTATAAATCTCGAAATAAACGAAAAAAAAAGGGGCCATAAGGCCCCTCTAATATCAAATTTTTCTCGTAATGGTGAGATTATCTATTGAATCTTCCTCCACCACCACCACCACGACGGTCTCTGTTTTCTCTCGGTTGAGCTTCTTTGACAACGATATTTCTACCGTCGACATTAGAGTCATTCAACTCTCTGATCGCACTGTTTGCTTCGTCGTCATTTGGCATTTCAACAAAGCCAAATCCTTTCGATCTACCAGTAAATTTGTCATTAATAATTTTGACGGATTCAACTTCGCCAAATTGTTCGAATAGATTTCTTACTGTACTTTCTGCTGTACCGTAATCTAATCTTGCTACAAAAATATTCATAATAAAAAATAAAAATTAAGTGTAAATAATCTCAGAAGCAAAATTAAACTTGAAAAGATTAAACCTGATGAAGCTAAAACTGTGCTTAAGAAAATAAATTACTATGTAAAAAAATAAATAGACATCCTTCAGGGGATGCAACCTTACTTCAATAAACGGACATTCCGCAATAAAAGTTCGGCAAATATATCTATTACTTTAAGATTAATCAATAGACTTCGAAAAGGAATTGCCTGTATGTGCGAAATTAATCAGGTGTGCCAGGGCTATAGAGAAGCCTCCAAGTACAACTATAATAGTACCATATACCTCAAACATATGATGGAAAGCAAGGAGTCCAAGTCCGAAGTTCGCAATATAAAATGCCCTTTTGTTATGTTTGAATCGTAAATATGGCCTTATGATAGACCTAAAAACAAAATAGGTTGTAAAAGCGATTACAACAAACTCAAAGAGTGGATGTGCCAGGATACTGTGAGACCCAACAAGACCAATGGAAAACAAAACAGGAAGTACAGCACAGTGGACAGCACACATGAATGATGTGGTGCAGCCCCAAAAATCCAGATTTGTTATTAGTTCTTTCATCTAAATGCAATACTGTTGCAAATATATAAAAATTCAATTGTATAAATAGTATTTTTATTTCATGGAAGAAGTGGCAAAAAATATCCTAAGTCAGCATAAACTTCGTAAAACGCCTTTCAGAATACAGGTGCTTGATGTTTTTCTGAAGAACGGAGAACAAGCTTTGAGTAATGCCAGGCTGGAATCCAAGTTGGATGACTTCGATAGAATCACATTATACCGCACATTAAAAACCTTTGAAAAATCAGGAATCATACACCAGGCCATCGATGGGAGCAATGAAAACAAATATGCATTGTGCCATGCCAATTGTACTGAACACAACCATCATGATAATCATGCACACTTTCTGTGTGATCAATGTGGAGAAACTTATTGCATAGAAAACGTCATTTCTCCGGGATTCAAATTGCCTTTAAATTATAGTTTAAAAACGGTACATATTGCCCTGGGCGGAACTTGTTCCAGGTGCCGGTAATATTCTAAAGCTTATAAATATCTGTTGGTGTTCTGCAGATTATTGCCCTGTTCCCGGATATGGCAATGGGTGATTTTATAAGATTCGGGTTCTTTTTCAGAACATTGAGCCAGTCTTCGTCATCGAATTCCTTTCCCCTGAGATTATTCTGGTAATAGGGATCAGCCTTATTGAGCAATTCCTTTGGATGCATTTGAAGACTATTGAGAATAGTTTTCCAACTGGTTGTTGTAGAAGGAGCTTGGCTATGATGATAGGTCCTGATCTTGAATCCCGTTCCCTGCGCATGCGCTACTGTTTTTCTATCCCCGCTTTTATTCGGATTGTAATAAATCAAAATTTCTCTTTGATGCGTCTTCATAATAAAATTTTAAAATATACTGGGAAAAAGGTGTTTAATTAAATATATATAAAATTTACGATAAATGCTTTGGTAAAACAGGGAGTTGACCAAATAAATGGATTTTGCCTCTGGATAGGTACAAATGCCAACTGTTTTCTAATCAGGAGATTAAATATTAAGGATAAATCTATCTGAAATCATACAATTTTTGGGTGCTTATTTCGACCTGAAATAGCTATAAAGAGTAGTAATTTTTTAATAACTTGATCTTCCCTTCCATGGTTGGCAGGATAGTTTTAAATAATTAAAAAAAAGCTTTAGGAAAATGGCAATAACATCAAAAAACATTAGAAATATTTGTTTGCTGGGCCACTCGGGATGTGGCAAAACAACATTTGCAGAGACGATGTTGTTTGAGTCAGGTTCGATTTCAAGACGAGGAACAGTAGAAGCCGGAACGACAGTTTCGGATTTTACATCTATAGAGAAGGAGAGAGGAAATTCGTTGTTCAGCACACTGATGCACGCAAAGTGGAAAGATTCAAAAATCAATATCCTGGATACACCGGGACTGGATGATTTTATTGGTGAAGTTGTTTCTTCTCTTAAAGTATGTGATACTGCATTGGTCCTGGTAAATGCTGCTCATGGTGTTGAAGTAAGCACAGAACTGGTTTGGGAATATGTCGATCAATTTCATACCCCTGCCATGTTTGTTGTCAACCAGGTAGATCATGACAAGTCTGATTTTGAAAGTACTCTTGATCAGATCAAAAGCCGTTTCGGAAATAAGGTTTTACCGGTACAGTACCCATTGAATCAGGGTGACAATTTTAATACTATAGTTGATGCATTGAGGATGACAATGTATGTATTTCCCGAAGAAGGCGGTAAACCCGAGAAAGTAGAGATTCCTGAAAGTGAAATGGAAAAAGCGCAGGAAATGCATAACCTGCTGGTAGAGGCAGCAGCTGAAAATGATGAAACATTAATGGAAAAATTCTTTGATGCCGGCAGTCTTAATGAAGAAGAACTTGCAGCTGGACTGACAATTGCGCTTGCAAATCAACAAATATACCCGGTGTTTTGCTGTTCAGCTACACAAAACAAGGGATCAGGAAGGATTATGGGTTTCATCAATGATATCGCACCGAGTCCTGTTGACAGGCCTGCTGCGAAACTGAAAGACGGAGGAGAGCTTGTATGTGATTCAAATGGTCCTTCAGTAGCTTTTATCTTTAAAACCTTCTCTGAGCCACAGGTTGGGCTGGTTTCTTACTTTAAAGTATTTTCTGGAACGATCAAAGCAGGTGATGATCTTGAGAATTTAAGCAACAGGGGAAGCGAACGTATTAACCAGTTATTTGTATCTGAAGGAAAGATCAGGACAAATGTTGATGAATTGATCGCAGGTGACATTGGTGATACGGTGAAATTGAAAAACTCCCACACCAATAATACCCTGGCCATCAAGGGCTTTGAAAAAGAAATTGCACCTATAGAATTTCCTTCGCCAAAAATTGATTTTGCAGTACATCCTCCAGGCAAGAATGAGATGGAAAAACTGATGAAAGCACTCCATCAGATCGAAGAGGAAGATCCGACATTGATCATAGAACAGTCAGCCACACTCAAGCAAACGATTATCCACGGACAAGGTCAATTGCACCTGGATATCATAAAATACAGAATTGAAAAGGTCAACGGTATACACATGGAATTTGACAGACCTAGAATTCCTTACCGTGAGACGATAACCACCTCCGCCAACGAAGCATACAGGCATAAAAAACAATCAGGAGGTGCCGGACAATTTGCAGAAGTTCATATGCGTATTGAGCCTTACTTTGAAGGAATGGAGGATCCGTCAGATCTCAATGTCAGATCCAGAGACCAGGATGATTTGCCCTGGGGCGGAAAACTGGATTTCATGTGGTGTATTGTAGGAGGGTCCATAGATAGTAAATATATTAATGCGATCAAGAAAGGTATTCTCAGCAAGATGGAAGAAGGCCCTCTGACGGGCTCTAATTGTCTGAATATACGTGTATGTATTTATGATGGTAAAATGCATTCCGTAGATTCTAATGATATGGCATTTATGATTGCCGCTTCCCAGGCATTCAAGAATGCATTCACACAGGCCAGGCCACAACTACTGGAACCGATCTATAATGTTGAAATCCTTTGTTCAGACGAGTCTATGGGAGATATCATGAGTGACCTGCAGACCAGGAGAGCCATTATCCAGGGTATGGATTCAGATGGGCATTACCAGAAAATAAACGTAAAAGTGCCACTGGCAGAAATGTATAAATACGGCTCGACACTCAGGTCATTATCGCAGGGAAGAGCAAAATATACAAGAGCGTTCAGTGAATATATGCCTCTCCCCGGTGATATTCAAAAACGTCTTATCAGTGAGTCCAGTGTGGAAGAAGTAGAAGCTTGATTCCGAGCTTAAACATTATTAACCTGTTGAGCCATCCAATGTATTGTGATGGCTCATTTTTTTGCCATTAGATTGATATCCTTGTTTTCCAGGTGTTTTAATTCCTGGCTATGAAATAGGGTATTAATCATGGAAATACCTAGCCTTGAACTCGTAGTCACTGATTTAAGCTTCTTCAGGAGAGGGTAGAACGGTATAGTTATCACATAAAAGAATTGATACCATCCTGTACTTGATTTAATACCTTTCTCCGGGATGATTGCACCCGGACGGAAAGCATATGCATCTTTGAATCCTTTATTAAGAATATAGTTTTCAGTCTTTCCCTTTACCCTCGCCCACATGATATTTCCTTTCTCCGAGCTATCGGTACCGGAACCAGATACATAATTGAAAACCATTGAAGGATTTATATCGTGTAGCAGGTCAGCAAGGTTCCTTGTATAATCAAATGTTATGATTGAGTAATCTTCTTCTTTCATACCTAATGCAGAAACCCCCATACTATAAAAACAGGCGTCATAGCCGGATAGCTCATTTCTTATTGTACTGAAATCAGAAAAATCCTTCAGGATCAATTCCTTTAATTTTTGATGATTTATTCCGATGGGACGACGGTTAATGAGTAAAACTTCCTTTATTTTATCACTTTCCAGGCATTCAATCAGTATACCCCGGCCAACCATACCTGTAGATCCTGTAATAATAACCTTCTTACTCATTCATGGACAATTTACTGATTATAAAGCATGTGCAATTAATTGATTCGGGAAAGATAATTCGTACTTCTTCTTTTGGAATTAGAGAAAATCCTTCAATTCAAAAGTAAAAATTCATGATATAAATTCTGGTACAGTTATTGTTTTAAGATATGCTGTTTTCAAAAGAAGTACAATGGTACATCCGAAAGAAAAATAAACACAAATGGTTTATAGATGTATTACAAAATGTAGCATCTTTTACCAATAGCCTGATAAACACAGTTTAATTTCGTTTCTGTCAGATATTATATATATTTGTTAAGAGCGGAATGCTCAAGAATAAATCCAGGTTTCATTCTCATTATCTTGGGGTGATGTTAAATCACCCCTTTTTTTATGCCCGCAATTTTGCTGTTAAAAACGATTAAGACCCCACGCAATGCGTATTCAGGGCGTCTATGAGATTATCTGCAATCATTTGCGCTGATCTTCCTTCAATATGATGGCGTTCAATCATGTGTACCAGGTTACCATTCTTGAAAAGAGCGATGGAAGGTGATGAAGGCGGGTAAGGCAGCATATAATCCCTTGCACGCTCTGTAGCTTCTTTGTCGACACCGGCAAATACTGTAACAGCTTTATCAGGTTTACTAGCATTATGAAGGGCGAATTTTGCAGCTGGCCTGGCATTTCCCGCTGCACATCCACAAACAGAATTGACAACTATTAAAACGGTTCCTTCTTTGCTTCCGAGAACCTGGTCAACTTCTTCAGGGGATGAAAGGCTATTGAATCCGAAATCTGTCAGATCTTTCGCCATTGGTTTTACTAATTCTAAAGGATACATATATTAGGCTTTTATATTATACGTTATTTGATTAAAATTGTGATTTAAAACCTCTAACATAATTCGAAATGAAAAAGATTTCAATTTATGCAAGTTTTTTTCTCTTTACAATAATGATTTCCTGTGCCAGGGACGCGGCAGAACCAGTAGATACAAATTGTAGTGGAATAACAACATATGACGAACAGGCCCAGGAAGTGATTGATACCAATTGTTCATATTCCGGGTGTCATGATGGCACTGGTGCTGCTCCAGGAAACTATTCTTTTTACAATGGATTAAAGGTGACCTTCAATAATAGTGACGAATTTATTAACAGGGTAATTGTACTTAAAGATATGCCGCCATCGGATGCTACCGGTCCGGTTAGCTTAAGTGAAGAAGATTTTAATATATTGCTTTGCTGGATTGAATCAGGTTTTCCGGAAAAATAGACTATCAACAAAATGAAACACTACTTATACTTTATTATTATTCTTTGTTTCAGTTATCCAATGCTGGGACAGGAGAAAATACACCAGACATTCAAAGATACCCGGGTGATCAACAGTCATTCCGTAGAAACGCTCAGGAAGGGTTTCCTGGATTTTAGAGTGACCCACAGGTTTGGAGATATTGGAGGAGGCTGGCCTTCATTTTATGGTCTCGAAACAGCTTCAGACATTTTGTTTGGTTTTGAATATGGAATATCTGACAAGGTCATGGCCGGGCTAAGCAGAACAAAAGGATCCGGGCCATTAAAACAAAGTATAAACGGATTAGTAAAGTACAGGGTATTGACACAGGAAATTGATGGCAGGAATCCTTTTTCACTGACACTTCTAGGTACCATGTCCTATTCTACGATGCAAAAGAGTCCGATTCCATCTGATCTGAATTATTTTGATAAAGGCGTTCACAGGCTCAGTTATCATCTTCAATTTTTGATTGCCAGTAAGGTCACTGAACGGTTTTCTTTCCAGTTTGGTG
>JABDPK010000159.1 GCA_013042795.1 Saprospiraceae bacterium
GAAGGATTATCAGCTTCTACGAATAAATGCGGCGTAATTTCATTTACTTTTTTGTCTGTGCATTGAGCGGATAACAGAACTGCAATGAGCAATGTATAACTATCGTGATGATCCAATGGAATTGGCGTCTCCGGGTAAAGCTCATTCAGTATCTTCTGAATGGCCAGTGCTTTTTCGGCTTTGGTAATTCTGCTCATTAACTTAAACTGCTTAGAAATTTTAAAGTATCTACATTGTCTGCATATTGATCCAATAATGGCTTTTGAGTATTTCCGAATCTGATACATTCAAATTCATCAAGTTCATTATTTGATACCAGGCATTGAATTTTATCCTTGTCCAAAATCAATTTTGATTCTAGCTCTGTCAAATCATCATAATACTCATAATGCACAGTTGCTATCCTGGAAGATATATTCTTGTCCTTTTTTAATGCAAAGAAATTATTTGTCAAAAAATCCTCACGATTTATTAAATACAATGCATTGTTGTAATCGTAATTATTCTTGTATTTATGATGATCAATAACATGTGAAAAAGCCAGGACGGCATTAAAAAGCCGGTGAATTTCAAAGCCCTTTTCTATATATAATTTGGATACATTCCTGCACCCTAATCCAAAGAAATCAAAAATATCATGCCCAAGCGATTCAAGGTCTTCATCACTGATGTCTTTATTTATTATCGCGACACCATTCATGTTTTTCCTGATAATATGAGGGACGTTTGAGAAGTATCTCTCAAAATAATTACCCGCAGTATTTGAACCTGTTGCAATGACTGCATCATAGTCTTTCAACCGATCTACAAAATGAAAATATTCGCTTACATCAGGATTTATCGCCATCAACTCCTCTACCACGTAAGGTAATAATATGTTATCCTTATCCGAAAGTTTGATTTGATTAATATGTCCTGAAATAAATACAGATAACATATCATGAAACCCAACAGCAGGAATATTACCTGCCATAATTAAGCCTATAGTGTATCTCTTTGTATCCCTGATGTCGTAAGCTGAACTCCATCGCTCAAGAGCTTCAACATCAAGAAAACATCCGGCAATATTATCCAAAGCCTGGTTCACAGACCTCTTTGTAAACCATGGATTCCTGTTGATGGCCTTTTGAATCACCTCATCCCGTAATTCTGATGGTTTTTGAATCCGTGATCCCAGCTTTGCCATAAGCTGTATCCTGCTTTCAAGATTCATCATTTCCTGGTCTTTTGATGATTCACATAATGTCGCCATCGTTCGAGGACTTCCTGAATATCACCTGGCAATTCTGATTCAAAGCGCATAAACTCCTTTGTCTCCGGATGCACAAAACCGATTGACCTCGCATGCAATGCGTGCCGGTCTATTGCATTAAAACAATTATGAACAAACTGCTTATACTTGGAGAATACTGTTCCCTTCCTGATTTCAGAACCCCCGTACTTATCATCATTAAAAAGGGGGTGTCCGATGTTTGACAGATGTACCCTGATCTGGTGGGTTCTCCCTGTTTCAAGATTGCATTTGATCAGGCTGACGTAGTACATCGGTTCAATCGTCTCATAATGGGTGACTGCTCTTTTCCCTTTTTCGTTCTCAGGAAAGACATACATCTTTAAATTATCACTTGGATGTCTTCCAATATGACCCTCTATTGTGCCGGCAGGTGGTTCCGGTTCTCCCCATACCAAGGCGACATATTCACGTTCTATCGTGTGATCATAAAATTGTTTGGCCAGAAAGGTCATTGCCTTGTCGGTTTTGGCAATCAACATAAGACCGGAAGTATTTTTATCTATACGATGCACAATTCCGGGACGGTCAAAGTCATTTCCTGCCAGCGTTGGCATCTCACCTTTCCCCAGGTAATGAACCAGTCCGTTCACCAAAGTTCCTGTCCAATTACCCACTCCAGGATGTACCACCAGGCCTGCAGGCTTATGGATGACCATCAAATATTCATCTTCATACCGAATATCCAGATCCATTTTCTCAGGAAGAACAGTTCTTCGTTCCCTTGGCTCTTCCGGCATCATCACTGTAATCACATCATTTGGTCTGACCTTATAATTAGATTTTACAGCTTTGTCATTAACCATGATATAGCCGTCGGCAGCAGCATTTTGTATTTTATTCCTTGATATCCCCACGATGCGCTGAAAGAGGAATTTATCTATTCTTTCAGGACCCTGACCTGGATCTGCCACAAACTTCATATGTTCAAATAACTGTTCTTTCTCATTCATGTTTGTGGTGTCTAAAAGAATGTGTATGATACCCCAAACTGCAATCTTACAAGATTTGTCTGGGTCGTTTCAGTAAAAAAATTATTGATTGGAATTTCATCATCTCCGTCTTTAGGTACCAGGTAGGACAGAGAGTTTCCACTATAGAAGTGCATTTTGGTAATAAAGAAAAACTGACCCGAAAGTTGTGCCGTAAATCCAATACCTACACCATAGGATACATTCATATCAAATTCATCAAAATCAAAATCCGAACTTCCTTCTTCATCAAAGAAATTCCTGGTTGTGTTCGTATAAAACATCTTCGTACCAAGAGCAGCTTCTGCAAAAGGTTCTATTTTCCAGAAAAAGAATGGTGTATAATATCGATACATGAAATGTAAGCCTACAAAATTGGAGCCTGTTCTTTCATCAACTTCAATGATTCCCTGGTTTGCAGGTGTTAAATACCTGTTGGTCCTGGATCCTAAGTGCCCATAATCAAACTGGAACCCCCAGAAGTCATAATTTTTTGATTTTCTTTCAACATAATAGGCCATAGTAAAACCAAACATATCCTTGCCCAACTTTTCATTGAAGGTCTGAACAGGCATAACTGCATCAAGTGTGAAATCAAAGATCTTAGCCCTCGGTTCATCAACTGCAATCGTATCTTCAGACTGGCCAGAAAGCTGCATTGAAGAAAATAATATGCAGATCAGTATCAATCTGTATATGTACATTGACCCCAAGGACAAATATTTATTTTCTGAACTCAAATTGAAATGATAATTTGCACAAAGGTAAATATAATCACTTCATTAAATGTTCAATTTACAATATCCGAAATGCTATGAAAAATGAAAACAACTGGGATTTTGAAACGATCTGCGCCAAGGAACTGACGGAATTTCAAAGTGGTGATGCACATATACTACCGATAAATGCAACTTCATCATTCAGTTATGAAAATGTCGAAGATTCCATTGATGTGTTCACCGGGAAGAAAGAAGGCTATGTTTATACACGATATGGCAATCCGACGATTACGGCTATACAGAACAAACTGGCTCTTCTTGAAGGATTCGATATGAACGATAAGCCATTCTGTGTGATGTGCAACTCTGGTTTGGCCGCCGTTACTACCTTGTGCATCAGTGTTTTAGAGGCAGGAGATGAAATGATTACTCAAGGTAACCTATATGGTGGTACGACAGAAATATTCAAGAAAATACTTTCCCGCTATGGTATTAAAGTACACTTTACAGATCATGAAAATGAACAAGAAATTGAAAAACTGATTTCCGAGAATCCGAAAATCAAACTCCTTTACTTTGAAACACCTTCCAATCCTACAATCTCATGCCTGGATATCAAAAAGATTGTCGATGTCGTTCAACCATATCAAATTCTAACGGCTATTGATAACACCTTCGCTACACCTTACC
>JABDPK010000163.1 GCA_013042795.1 Saprospiraceae bacterium
ATCCCTGTTCACCAGAACCTTCGTTTCATTATCGCTTTCAGACCAGTAAAATAATTCCAGTGGTCTTGCATGCGCTTCAGTTGTATCCCGGTCTGCGATAAATGCAACACGATTTCCATCCTGGTCAATTGAAAATCCGGCGTATTCACCTTTTTCATGTTGAATTTCATTTTCATTCCCAGACTCACAGTCCAATAGAAAGATAAGGTCATTACGGATACTATCCGATCCTGAACTGTGAATCAATAAACGATTGTTTTTTTCTGACCATTTGTAATTCTTTACAAAATCATAATTGTACACCTTCTGATTCCGCATATCTCTTACAAATAGTTGCGTTCCATTTTCTTTCCCTTCTTCCTTGACCAATGTCGAATCTTCCTTGATACTTCTTTTACTCAATTGGTAGGCAATAACACCTCCATTTTCTTTGGGAAGCTTGTATGATTTGACAGAAGGTATTTTATCAAAAGACTCATTTAAAAGGTTCAGAATCGCGAGAGAGTCCCCTGGTAAATCGTCTTTTTTGGTTTTGTTCAGTTTCAGCGTATGAATACTATCAACGTCGGGATGAATTTTGAAAGCAATGAATTCATTATCAGGATCGAATTGTGCATTGCCAGACCTGTCAAAGAAAATTTCCTTTTCTGTTCTTGTATTATATAGGTATAGAGTACTATTCCCTTTACCCGGTTTGATGACGTAACTTACCCAGTCCCCATTGTTGCTTATTTGAACTTCCTCGATGGTATTCCAGCTGTCATAGACCGACTCGTCCATTCTTTTGGATTGAGATATGAGGATTGAATATGAAAGGGATATTAATAAAGTTAAAGCCAGGCTTCTGGTCATAATTGTCTTTTTAGAAAGGCTAAAATATATATTTACTATTAATACATCTGTAGTATCTTGCCTTTCAAATATTTAGATATGCGATACGTAATCTCAATGCTTGTCTTGTTTTTTTCTGCAGGTATTTATTCTCAAACAGATGTAGAAAGATTAATAGAGACGATGTTGGGTGAAACACCCATAGAAGAAAACCTCCAGGAATTATGTGATCAGTTGGGAGGACGTATTACAGGTTCGAGGTCGAATACCAAAGCTGTAAACTGGGCTTATAAAAAATTAACGGATGCTGGTGTAAAAACCTGGAAGGATCCTTTTGAAGTACCCATGCTTTGGTTACCTGGCATGGTTGAAGCATCGGTTTATGGCATGGAATCTTTTTCTCCATTAATTGTCACAAAGTATGGTGTTCCACGAGGAGAATATATTTCGAGGATAGTGGATTTGGGTATGGGCACTCAAGAGGAATTTGAATTGAAAAAATCGGAAATAGAAGGCAAATTTATTCTTGTTCATACTGAGCTATGCCTTGATATCAACGGTTTGTTTGCAGAATATGCACAGGCGGCAGCAGTAGAACGACTGGCGGATGAATATGGCGCTGGAGGAATCATATTTATGTCTTCACGGCCTAAAAAGCTTTTATACAGGTTTATCACAAGTAGAGGCGTCGATCCTACGATTCCGCAGTTTGTGATGGCCAGGGAAGATGCCAAACGAATCAATCGATTGATTGACAATGGCCAGCATATTGAAGTTACAATCCGGGTTGATGCCCAATCCGGCAATTCATTTACTTCTCAGAATGTAATCGCGGAAATTCCAGGTTCTGAAAAGCCTGAAGAAGTCATCATTATTGGGGCTCATATTGATTCATGGGCTATGGGAACAGGGGCCAATGACAACGGATGCAATGTAAGTATGATGATCGATATCGCCAGGCAAATGACCAAACTGGGCATTCAACCGAAAAGGACTATAAGGTTTGCCTTATGGAACGGAGAGGAACAAGGATATTTTGGTTCATGGGATTATACCAGGGAACATCTTGATGCCTTGGATAAGCACCTGATGGCATTGTCGATAGACATCGGAAGCGGAGGCATTATCGGTTTTTTTACGAATGGCAGGGAGGAACTTGTCCGTATTGTAGACAATGTACTTGCTCCGGTTGATTCACTTGGTCCATTTTCTCAAATCAATATGCCAATCGTGGGTACTGATAATTTTGATTTTATGCTACAAGGCGTTCCAAATCTGGTCGGAAATCATAAGCCATATAACTACGGATTGAACTATCATGCTGCGTC
>JABDPK010000169.1 GCA_013042795.1 Saprospiraceae bacterium
GCGATGATTTCCAGGACAGTGAAAAGATTCATGATCCTAAATTAGGAAATCTGCGGACTATCTTGTGAAATTCCCCGGCTGACGAAACCTTAGTAAGGTCTGCCATCAATGAAGGGCGCCCGGGAAAAAATCCACGGACGCCCTAATCATTAATTTTTAAATATCAAATATTAATTAACTAAACTACTCCCTGATCCAGCATCGCTTCAGCGACTTTGACGAAGCCGGCTACATTGGCGCCTTTGACATAGTCGATATATCCATCAGTCGCACCATTTTTACCAAATTGTACGCAAGTATTATGAATCGACTTCATAATACCCTGGAGTTTTTGGTCCACTTCTTCTCTTGTCCAGGACATACCTACATAATTCTGGCTCATTTCAAGTCCCGAGGTCGCTACACCGCCTGCATTAGATGCTTTACCCGGTGCATATAATATTCTGGATTCCTGGAATACTTCAATGGCTTCAGGTGTCGATGGCATATTGGCACCTTCGGCGACCAGGAGTACATTATTTCCAACGAGCATTTTGGCATCGTCCCCGTCAATTTCATTTTGGGTTGCACTAGGGAAGGCGACATCGGCATTGATGTGCCATGGTTTTTGGCCTTCGTAGTATTTGACTCCTTCAAAATGTTCTGCGTATTCTTTGATCCTTCCACGATTCACATTTTTCAGGTCTTTGACCCATTCAAGTTTGTCTTTGTTGATGCCTGCCGGATCATAGATCGTACCATTTGAGTCGCTCAAGCTTACAACTTTAGCTCCCAGCTGTATACATTTTTCGATCGTAAATTGAGCCACATTTCCGCTGCCGGACACGAGGACGGTCTTGTCTTTCAGTGAATCACCTCTCTGGTTGAGCATTTCCTGGGCGAAGTATACAACGCCATATCCTGTGGCTTCAGGTCGGATATTCGATCCGCCCCATTCCATGGCTTTACCGGTAAGTATCCCGGTAAACTCGTTTCGAATCCTTTTGTACTGGCCAAACAAATAACCGATTTCTCTTTCGCCGACGCCGATATCACCGGCAGGTACGTCGGTATGTGCACCGATGTGACGTGAAAGTTCGGTCATAAAGCTTTGACAGAATCTCATGATCTCATTATCCGATTTTCCTTTAGGGTCAAAGTCAGATCCACCTTTTCCACCTCCCAGCGGCAGTGTGGTCAGGGCATTTTTGAAAGTTTGTTCAAAACCCAGGAATTTCAGAATGGACAGATTGACAGTAGGATGATATCTCAATCCTCCCTTGTAAGGACCAATGGCAGAATTAAATTCAACCCTGTAGCCTTTGTTGACATGGATTTCTCCTTTATCATCCTGCCAAGGCACCCTGAACATGATCACACGCTCAGGTTCTACAATGCGTTCTAATATCTTGGTATCCTTGTATTTAGGATTCTCCTCGATAAATGGAATGACTTCCTCAGCAACTTCCTGTACAGCCTGGATAAACTCAGGTTCATGCTTGTTGGAAGCTTTGATTTTTTCCATGAATGCATTTATTTGATCTTTATACTTTTCATGCATGGTAATTAGCTTTTACCCGCAAATTAGAATTAGAAATTTGACTTCATAATGATCAGAATGACCCGCAAGGATGATCATTATCATAGACATGAATTTTAAAAAATGAGGATATTTGATATAATATTATACCTGTCTGTTCAAACTGTAAAATACACGACTAAATACGAAGAAGGGGGACATTAAAAAGCCAATAAGCTAGATGTAAAGAAATGGAAGTTGTTCATCTACAATGACTTATTGGCTAATGACTGACTTAAATATATTTTGGATTTATAATTGCTCCAAATTATTTAAAGACTTGCTCTTAAACGTGTAGGATTAATTTGTGAACGTGTTATTTAATACCCCTATTATTACTGAATAACTCTGTAAATCTGTTTTTTCGCCTGGCTGCCAGGGGGATATTCATATTGTTTTCCATTTCAATTATCCCTGTTCTGGTCAGTTCATAGGATTTTATCATTCCAAGCTTGATTATATGCGATTTATGACAACGAAAGAACTCATTTTCATCAAGCATGGATTCAAACTGGTTTAATGGAATCGTAGAAATGATTCTTTTACCTTCCGTGGTATATACCATGCTATAATTGCTTTCAGCAGAAATATTGATGATTTTGTTTTTATCGACGACCCAGAATCGATCTCCTTCCTGAATAATGATTTCATGATCTGGATTTCTGTCTTTCCACTCCGACAAAGCCTCCCGGGCCTTTTTAATGGTCTGTTTAAGTTCCTGAATATCTACCGGCTTCAGTAGATAGTCGAATACCCCGAATTTAATCGCTTTGACTGCATATTCGCTATATCCAGTGACGAAACAAGTCAGAAAAGAAGCATTATTAAATTGTTTTAAAAGCTCAAATCCGTCACCTCCGGGCATTTCGATATCCAGAAAAATAAGATCAGGTGCTTGTCTGTTAATCAGTTCAACAGCTTCAGCAACCGACGACGCCTGTCCAAGAAGTTTAATATCCTGGCAATAGCGCTTGAGTAGTACTTCGAGCAACTGTCTGCTGTGACGCTCGTCATCTACAATGATTGATTTGATCATATTTATTTATTTAATGGAAGTACCAGTTCTACATATGTTCCTTTATTGAATTTCGTTTTTTTATGATTAATTTTTAAATCAGCTACAGGAAACTTTAAGGTAGAGTTAATGACTTTAAGCCTGTCTTTGATAATATTCGTACTGAACGACTTACGGTTTTCAATCCTGTCATTACCCTCTGCTGTTGCAGGGATTCCTGAGCCATTATCTTGTATGATGATTGACAGGGTGTTGTCTTTAATACTTATATTAAGATCCAATAGACCCCCTTTCTTTAAGTTTTTAAATCCATGTTTGATTGCATTTTCAAGCAGTGGCTGGATCATAAGCGGTGGGATTTGCATTTCCTGGTCAATGTCTTCGGATACTGAAATGGTAGATTCGAATTTATTTTCAAATCTCAATTCTTCAAGTGCCAGGTAGTCTTCAAGAAATCTGATTTCTTCACCGATTTCAACCAGGTTCAATTTTGACATATCCAGACTTGTACGCATCAACCTTGAAAATTTCGAGAGGAAAAAATTTGCCCGTTCAGGTCGGTTATGGAATATGAAATTCTGAATTGAATTCAGGGAATTGTAGATAAAATGTGGATTCATCTGGTTCCTTAGAGCATTTAATTCTGCTTTCTTGACCCTGAATTCAGCTTCATCGATTTCACGTCTGAATTCCTCTTTTCTTTCCAGTCTTTTAATTCTTGATCGATACACTGTAAGGAAAGTAAGGAGCAATGAAAAACCTACAATTAATTTAAACCAGAGTGTTTGAAAGAAACTAGGAAGTACAGTAAACCCGAATTCTGCAGGTTTTTCACTCCATTTATTGTACTTGTTCCTGGCCATGACAATGAAATGATAATTGCCTCTTTCAAGATTTGTAAACTGGATGCTTCGGTCATTGGTATATACCCAGCTTGTATCCTGCTTGTCTTTGATCAGGGCATATTTGTAGAATTCTTTATTGGTAGGCTTCCTGTACGATACACCAGTATAATGAAAATTAAGATCATTCTCATCATGGTCCAGGTTTATCATTGACTCACTTAAGATATTCTTTCCTGAAGCACGTATACTGTCAAAATATATGGGCGGCGTATAATCCGGTACCGTCACATCTTCCGGTTTGAAATAATTTACACCACTTTGTGTAGCCACCCATATTTCATCTCTCCATTTGATAACATCATAAATGTAATTTGAATGCAGCCCGTCCGCTGTTGTGATCGACTGGATTTCTTTGGCTTTAATTTCCGAGTCTGTTATCTCGAATGTCAGTTTGTCTAATCCATTATTGGTGGCCAACCAGAGGGTAGAGTCATTTTCCAGGTAGATGCGGTTGATGAGATCGGAGGAGAGGCCGTCTTGGGTTGTGAGATTATGTGTATGATTTTGATCAATGGAATTAAATAAAAGGCCATTCCCATGTGTAGCAAGGAAAGCTCCTTGATCATCAAAAATGACAATATGATTAATCCTAGTATTTAGTAGTAAACCTCTATCAGTAATTTTAGAGACGTCTTCATAATTATAATCTTTAATTTTATATAGTCCTGTTAAAGTTCCTATCCAAATAGTCTCGAAATTATCTTGTGATAGACAAAATATTTGTGTAATAATATTCTTTGAAGTTTTATTCGAGACTAGTTCAAGGTTTTTGTTAAAGATTAGTGGCGAATTGATACCTCCTATAAATTCACCATTTTGCAATTTAAGCAAAGCTCTCAGTGAAATGTTTCTTTCTTTGTTTTGTGT
>JABDPK010000178.1 GCA_013042795.1 Saprospiraceae bacterium
ATCCAAGGTCAAATACATCATAGTAGTTGTAGTATTGATAGTTAGGATCTTCAGGAATGATTTCATCATCAACATCTGAATACCTTACACGTCCTCCAAGTGTAAAGTCAATAACTATTCTTTTTGATGCAACCAGTTCCAATCCGACAAACAGTCCGCCCTCAGCTGCAAAAATATCCGAGTTCCTGGTCCGGGTTACTTCCATATTGGTGACCGGATCAAAATATGAATTCCAAACTTCTTCTTCATTGTAAGTCATGGCATTGGCATATACACCTGAGTATAGATCGATATTCGTGAAGATCCATGTCTGTTGAACATCTTTTCTCAGTTTTTTCAGGTATATGCGATATTGTGTTTCAAACTGAATGCCACTGAATTCTTCATAAGAATTCTTTTTAAGCATGACCATCGGAGAAAATTGTAAAGAATGTTTCCCGTCATTTATAAATCTTTCATAACTGATCTCGAAATAGGATTGCCCGAATTGAATAGGACTTACTTTAAGTCTGCTTTTATACTCTTCTGTATCTGTATTGTTCATATTCTGAGCATAAAACGGCAGGGCGAGCAAACTAAGGAACAGGATAATTAAATATCGCATGGGTGCATTATTTTATGAAGTTGTGACTTCTTTTTGATGGTATAAACCTTTCAGAAGGTCGATGGCTGTTATGACACCGACAGGTGTACCATCAACATCCATAACAGGAAGAATATGAAATTTTTGTTCAAGCAGGATTTCCACGGCACGATCTAATTCTTCTTCCGGTTCGACTGCAACGGGATCTTTTGTCATAAACTCCCATACCTTGAGGGATTTTAAAACGAAACTATTGTATTTCTCTCCTCCAGTCCGCTGCATCATGGCTTTTAACCTGTCCAGAACATCGGTTTTGGAAATGACGCCTACCAGTTTCCCTTTTTTTGTTACTAAAAGATGTGATAAGCCCCTGTCTTCCAGAACGATGATAGCTGCGTCCAACGATTCATTGAAATCAATAGTTATCGGATCCGGAGTCATATAGTTGTTTACAGTTCGTTTCATGATTTATTGTTTAGACATTAAGGCCGGTTCTACCAGCGATTTTAATATATCATAAGGTGTAACGATGCCTACACATTTTTCTTCATGGCAAATCAGAATTGAATGCACTTTATTCTGCAGGAAAATGTCTACGGCATCTGAAATAAGATCCTCGGTATTCAGGCAAATCAGATTTGTAATCATAATGTCTCTTGCAAGTAAGGATGCAAAAAATTTCCTGTTTTGATCTTCAGCTTCTTCCAGGCCCAGTTGTGTAAAATGATGCTGAAGTCTGTGAAAATCGTTTTGGCTGATAATTCCAATAGGTTTGTCATCTTTATCAACGACGGGAATATGATGAAAACTATAGGAATTGAAAATCTCGGATATCTCAGTCATGATGACTTCCGGGCCAACAGTCATGAGATTGCTCGTCATGATAGTCTTAATGTGTTTGTCAAGGATAATATTCATAATCACAAATTTTAAAGCACAATGGGCGGTTTTTTCCCGAAAACCGCCCACTGGCGATTAGGCAATTTCAATTAATCTGGTTTCTGGTGCAGAAGGAACCAATTTTGCAATCATAACGCGAAGTACACCGTTGTCGTACTTGGCGTCTATTGATTCACTATTAGCATTTTCAGGCAATTTAAAGGACCTGTAAAAAGAGCTATAGCTGTATTCTCTCTGAGTGAAGTGCTTCTCCTTTTCCTCTTTCGTTTCCTCTTTCTCAGATCTTACGATTAAACGATCTTTTTCAACAGAAATGTTGAAATCCTCTTTACTCATACCAGGTACAGCAAGCTCAATTTCAAATGCTTTTTTGTTTTCTGAAATATTAACAGCAGGCACACTGGTTCCCTTCGAAACCATTGAAAGTAAACCGCCCTCTCCATTAAAGAACTTCTCTATTACATTGCTAAAGGTAGGGAAATCCTCTCGATCAGTCCATTTAATAAGTGACATAACAAAGATTTAGAAGGTTAAAAAATATTATCAAAACAAAGATGATCGAAGCGAGATCAGCAGTAAATGATACCGATCAATTAATCATATGATCTGAGTCAGGACAATCACCTGATTTATTCATGATCTTGTAAAAAATGCGGGTATGAAAAACATTTTGATAATTACTGAACATGATGCCATAGAACGGCGACTAAATCAATTTGTAGATAATTTGTTCACCAATGAAAGCAAAATGATCTACTTGTGTAATATTAACCTGGTTGATTGTAATGTTATGCAATATCATTACCCCATGATTTCCCAAACAACGAAAATCCTTGCTACCAAGTTGGGATCTATTGGTATCGATGTCATTCAACATTCCTCATCTTTTGAAGATAAAATGCAGGCCATGAGTTGCGATGAAATCAATGATATTGTGGCCTCCAAGAATATCGATTGTGTACTTATCCCAGTATTTATCAATGAAAAGGAACATTGGGACTATTACAAGAAAATTGCGAATGAAATAAAAAAATTCAAGCCCATTGAAATTGTTGGCCTTGTCATCGAATAAGCTTCCTGCTTGTTTATCTCTGTATTATTGATTCACTATATTCGCTTAAGCAGAAACTGAGATGTGAGTCAAATTATTAAGCAGAAAAAATTTGGAACCTTGCTGGGTGTGTTCACCCCCAGTGTATTGACAATTCTTGGATTAATAATGTACCTGCGCTTTGGGTGGGTTCTTTCCAATGTAGGCCTGGGCCTTACACTTTTAATCGTTGTGGTTGCCAGTTCAATTACATTGATTACCGGCTTGAGTGCTTCTGCGATCTCAACAAATATGCTTGTGGGTGCAGGTGGAGAATATTATATGGTTTCAAGAAGTCTGGGCCTGGAAATGGGCGGTGCTATTGGAATACCCCTTTATTTTTGCAGGACTCTGAGTGTTACTTTCTATGCATTCGGGCTTGCTGAAGCTTCGATTATGTTCTGGCCATCCTCATGGGGCGCATTGCCCGAGAACAGTACACAATTACTTACAGCAGGGATAATCATCATTGTTACCTTGTTATCAGGTAAAAGTGCAGAGCTTGTTTTAAAAGCCCAGATCCCGATTTTCATCCTGGTTATAGCGTCAATCATTGCACTCATTGCAGGCGTATTGACAGGACCACTTCAAACCCCATCCTTTGAAGCTAATTACGAGACAGCGCCAAAAGGGTTTTGGTATGTTTTTGCCGTGTTTTTCCCGGCTGTGACAGGATTTACAGCTGGAATTGGAATGAGTGGGGATTTAAAAGATCCTAAGAAATCCATTCCAATAGGAACAATTGGAGCAGTTTTAACATGCCTGTTTATCTATCTTCTGATTCCTGTATTTATCGCATCCTCTGCTAAAACCGATCCACTGATGATTGCAGATCCAGAACGCGGTATCGAAGTTTGGTCCAACCTTGCTCTCCTGGGCAGTTTCCTTATTATTCCGGCAGTCCTGGGTGCTATTCTTTCATCTGCATTCGGAAGTATTCTCAACGGGCCAAGAGTCTTACAGGCTCTGGCCGATGATGGACTTGCTCCAAGCCTGTTTTCCAAACTAAGTCCATCCGGACAACCAGCTTTTGCAACCTGGGGAACAGGAATAATTGCTCTCCTTGCTGTTTTGCTTGGAGGTCTGAATACTGTAGCGGTACTGGTATCAGTTTTGTTCCTTACATTATATGTGGCAATAAACCTGAGTGCTGCCATTGAAGTCATTGTTGCAGAGCCTCATTACAGACCCAAGATCAAGGTCCCCTGGTATGTTTCACTATTGGGTGTTGGCGGGGCAGTTTTTGTCATGTTTCTCATCAGTCCATGGGCATGCCTGATCGCCATAATCATAGAAGCAGTCATTTTTTTCGTTTTGAGTCGCAGAACGCTTGAACAGAATTGGGGAGATGTTGGGTCAGGATTGTTATTGAATATTGCCAAACGTGCCTTGTTAAGTCATAGTAAAAGATCCAGGAACCCGAGGAATTGGCGACCACAGATCCTTTTGTTTATGTCAAATGTCATGGAAAATATAGAACAGGTTAAACTGGGCGCAGCGATCGCTGAATCAAAAGGTGTCCTCACACTCTGTCAGATGGTAGATTTGGATGCGTTCGAAAGCCAGGAAGATATAGGTCAAAGACTCGAACGGATGCATGAAGACCTGACTGAAATTGGGATAGAAGCATTTTGTGAAGTCAATGTTGTCAGGAATTATCGAAACGGATCATTGGAAATAGCCAGGGCACATGGAATTGCAGGATTAAAATCCAACACCATTATGGAAGGTGTTTCTGAAAAAGAGGAATCCAGAAAAGACCAATTTCAGAAACTTATATCAATGGCTGAATCAGGAAAGAATATCATCTACTCAAGATTTGGGCCAAGAAAAGAGAATGCCGAAGATAAGATTTTGATTTGGTGGGGAGGGAAGGATAATAA
>JABDPK010000013.1 GCA_013042795.1 Saprospiraceae bacterium
TGCCGCCAGGTGCATCGCTGGGTAGCTATGTACGGCAAGGATAAGCGCTGAAAGCATCTAAGCGCGAAGCCTACTCCAAGATGAGTATTCCCTAAGGGTCGTTCAAGATTAGGACGTTGATAGGTCACAGGTAGAAGTGCAGCGATGTATGAAGCCGAGTGATACTAATTACCCATGAGCTTCCTTTTTTCTTTTTTAAAAAGGATAACGCTATTTTTTAATGTGATTAATTTTATTTTTCTCCCTTTACTTGTTTTTATAGCTTTTAAGAATTATGGTAACATTCCTGGTAAAAGATCAGGTTTCATACCGCTCAAGAATCTTGAGAAAGAAATAGTGAGTTTAAATACTCCGAAAAATTAGGTGGTTATAGCGAGAGGGTCCCACCTCTTCCCATTCCGAACAGAGAAGTTAAGCCTCTCAGCGCCGATGGTACTGCGAAAGCGGGAGAGTAGGTCGCCGCCCCTTTTTTTAAATTCGCTGAAGCTTTAGCGAAAGCGAATAAAAGCCTTACAAATTATTTTGTAAGGCTTTTTTATTTGTATTGATCACTCCCTGACAATTCACTTTTATTTTCCTGCAGTTTCTTCTTTTATTATATAATAACTTTGATTTCATATTATTGCATATTAATCTTTAAATGTTTTTAACCATGAGATTAAAATTCTTCCTGGTACCTTTTTCTATTCTGATACTGTTCATGGCCTGTCAAAAAGAAGATGTTCCTCTTATAGAAAATAATATGCTTGACTCTTTTGAAGCTTTCATAGATGGTGATGAAGGTGAATATGATGAACGCACAGTATGTTTTGAATTTGTATTTCCAATAATTGTTAGTATGCCTGATGGTACCGCAATACAGCTGGATAACGCTGATGATTGGAATTCGGTAAGACAATGGTACCAGGCGCATCAGGATATTCGAAAGGAACCTGTTTTGAACTTTCCACTCGATATAATTTTTGAGGGAATAAGAACTGTAACGATACATGATGAGAAAGAACTTAAAGATGCCAGGAGAGCTTGCAAGGATGAAAAAGAAGATGATCGCAAAGAAGAAATTGATAGAAAAGGATGCTTTGATTTGGTCTTTCCATTTGAAGTAAAGATGCCCGATGGATCAATTATTGAACTCATAGATGAAAAAGATTGGCAAGTTATTAAGGAATGGTATAAACTGCATCCTGATTTTAAAGAAAAGTTTGAAATCATCTATCCTGTGGAAATCATGTATGAAGACCGTCAGGTTAAAACAATAGAAAATGAGGAAGAAATGATTGAAGCAAAAAAAGGATGTAAAAAAGAAGAAGAAAGAGATAAGGAGAATTGCTTTGAATTGCTATATCCTGTTAATATGGTTATGCCAGATGGTTCAGTTATTTCGATGGAGAATGAAAAAGATTGGGATGAAATTAAACAGTGGTATGAAAATCATCCGGATTCCAATGAAAAACCAAAACTAGGATACCCGGTAGATATTATTTTTGAGGATGGAAATACACAAACCCTGGTAACCCAACAAGAAATGGAGGTTGTGAAGCGTAATTGTGATTAATTTCTTTTCTTAGATAGTGAATAAAGGCAAATAGATTATTTCTATTTGCCTTTATTTTTTAATGATATTTTATAAAATCAAACCATCTTTCCAGGCTTCACCCAGTCATCAAATTCTTTTGCAGTCAGATATCCAAGTTCTATGGCTGCGTCCTTTAAAGTGCTGTCTTCCTTGTATGCTTTCTTTGCAATTTCAGCAGCTTTATCATAACCTATCTTTGTATTTAAAGCGGTAACCAGCATTAAAGAATTATCCAGGTTCTCTTTAATTCGTTTATGATTAGCTTCTATTCCAACGACACAGTTATCCAGGAAGCTTTTTGCTGAATCACCGATCAATTGGGCTGATATCAGGAAATTATATATCATGACAGGTTTGAAAACATTTAACTGAAAGTGGCCATTCATTCCGCCAACATTAATAGCAACATCATTACCCATTACCTGTGCCATAGCCATCGTCAGTGCTTCAGATTGGGTCGGGTTTACTTTACCCGGCATAATTGATGATCCGGGTTCATTGGCAGGAATGATGATTTCACCAATCCCACATCGCGGACCTGATGCAAGCATCCTGATATCATTTCCGATTTTCATCAGGGAAACTGCTACAGTTTTTAATGCGCCATGAGCTTCAACAATCGCATCATGAGCTGCAAGGCCTTCAAACTTGTTAGACCCTGTAATAAATGGATGACCTGTAAGTTTGGCGATATTTTTTGCCACCTTCCTGGCATATCCCCGGGGCGTATTCAGACCAGTACCTACCGCTGTACCACCCAATGCGAGTTCCGATAGATGGGGAAGACTGTATTTTATGGCTTTTATTCCAAAATCTATCTGTGCTGCATAGGCAGATAATTCCTGTCCCAGTGTCACAGGCGTTGCATCCATAAAATGGGTTCGTCCAATTTTTACGACCTTTTTGAAAGCAGCAGATTTTTCTTCGAACCCCTCTTTCAGTGCTTCCAGTGCCGGGAGCGTCACATTGACTAATTTCTCATAGGCAGCAATATGCATTGCAGTCGGAAATGTATCATTGGATGACTGTGATTTATTAACATCGTCATTGGGGTGGAGTATTTTCTCCGCATCGGTCAGGGAACCTCCTTTAAGGACATGACCCCTGTTGGCGATGACTTCATTAACATTCATGTTACTTTGAGTTCCTGAACCGGTTTGCCAAACGACAAGAGGAAACTGATCATCCAGCTTTCCACTGAGGATCTCATTGCAAACCCTGCCGATAAGTTGGGCTTTGGATTTACTTAATACACCCAATTCTGCATTGGTTTGTGCAGCCGCTTTTTTTAGAATTGCAAATGCCCTGATGACTTCTACCGGCATTTTTTGTCCCCCGATTTTGAAGTTTTCACTGGACCTTTGTGTCTGTGCTGCCCAATACTTTTCAACGGGTACTTTTACCTTCCCGATTGAGTCTTTTTCTATTCGATACTTTGTTGCCATTGCCTGTGTATTTTTGCCCAAATTTAACCAGTTTCAGTTCTTGAGGCTTGGAATTATTGAACTTTTCAGAGCAATTTTTATTAGAAATTATAGGAATTGTATTCTTTGTACTTTTGCATGCATACAATTCATTTATTTAGTAAACAAAAAAATATACTATATGGCTTTTCAACTACCGGATTTACCATATGCACATGATGCTTTGGAACCGCATATTGATTCAAGAACGATGGAAATTCATCATGGAAAACATCATGCTGGATATACCAATAAACTTAATGCTGCCATTGAAGGAACTGATCTTGACGGCAAGGATATCCTCGATATTCTTAGCAATATGGATATGGACAATACTGCTGTCAGGAATAATGGCGGTGGATTCTATAATCATGATCTTTTTTGGAAGGTTATGAGTCCTAATGGCGGAGGTGAACCAAGTGGTGATCTTGCTGAAGCTATCAATGAAGCTTTTGGATCCTTTGAAGAATTTAAAAGTGCATTTTCAGCAGCAGCGGGTACCAGGTTTGGATCTGGCTGGGCATGGCTTTGTGTAAAAGAAGGCGGTAAACTTGATGTTTGTTCATCAGCAAACCAGGACAATCCACTGATGCCAGGCATCGGATGTGGAGGTACACCAATCCTTGGTCTTGATGTATGGGAACATGCTTATTACCTAAATTACCAGAACAGAAGACCGGATTATGTCAAGGCATTTTTTAATGTTATAAACTGGGACGAAGTAAGCAGAAATTACAACGCTGCGAAATAACTTATAAAATCAGTATGAAGTATCTGGTACCCGGTACTTGATACTTTATACTGTACTTTAAAACTCAGCATTTCCAGGGAACCTTGGAAAAGGTATAACATCCCTGATGTTATTCATTCCTGTAATAAACTGGACTAGTCGTTCAAATCCAAGACCAAATCCGGCATGTTCACATGTACCATATCTCCTGGTGTCGAGGAACCAGTCCATTTCTTCCACAGGAATATCATGCTCTTTCATTTTTGATTCCAGGATTTCAAGTCGCTCTTCCCTTTGTGAACCTCCAACAATCTCTCCGATCCCAGGAAATAATATATCCATAGCCCTTACAGTTTTACCATCTTCGTTCATCCGCATATAAAATGCTTTTATTTCTTTTGGATAGTCTACAAGGATGACGGGCTTTTTAAAATGTTTTTCTACAAGATACCTTTCGTGCTCTGATTGGAGGTCAGCACCCCAGTCTTCGATGACAAACTGGAATTTCTTTTTCTTATTCGGTTTCGAATTCATCAGGATTCTGATCGCTTCAGTATATGTCAGTCTTTCAAAGTCGTTTTCAACGCAAAACTTCAATTTATCAATAAGCGGCATCGGTGAACGCTCATTTTGTGGTTTTTGTTTTTCTTCGTTTTCTAGTCGTTTCTGTAAAAACTCCAGATCTTCCTTGTGATTATCCAATACATATTGAATAACATACTTCAAAAGATCCTCAGCCAGATTCATATTGTCTTCAAGATCCGCAAAAGCAATTTCAGGTTCAATCATCCAGAATTCAGCAAGATGTCTTGTAGTATTAGAGTTTTCAGCCCGGAAAGTGGGGCCGAAGGTATATACATCAGAAAGTGCCAAAGCGCCTAACTCCGCTTCCAGCTGACCCGATACAGTCAGGTTGGTTTGCTTTTTGAAGAAATCCTGGCTAAAATCGACTTCGTTTTCCTCATTTATGGGAATATTATCAAGTGGCATGGTTGTCACCTGGAACATTTCACCTGCACCTTCTGCATCAGATCCGGTAATAATCGGTGTATGCAGATAGACAAATCCCCTGTCATTAAAGAATTTATGGATACCAAATGAAATGGAATGCCGCACTCTGAAAATAGCACCAAATGTATTTGTTCTGAATCTCAGGTGTGCAATCTCTCTTAGAAATTCCAGGCTGTGCCTTTTGGGTTGTAAAGGATATTTTTCAGGATCAGCAAGTCCCAGGATTTCGATATTATCAGCTTTTAATTCAACATGCTGACCACCGCCCTGCGATTCAACTATTTCACCCGTTGCTGAAATCGCAGCACCTGTTGTAATAGACTTTAAAGTTTCTTCAGGTAAACTTTCTTTATCTACAACGACCTGGAGCGTTGAAATACACGAACCATCATTAACTGCAATAAATTGATTGTTTCTAAAAGTCCGAACCCAGGCTTTTACAGTAGCCTGGTACGAAGTTTTGTCCGTATTAAGAATGGTCTTTATTTTTATCCTTTGTGGCATAGCATTCTAAAATTAAGCTGCAAAAGTAATCCATTCAGTCCAATTCTTAGCTTTCAAGGCTTGAAATTAGATCCAAAGTCTCTTCATAAACAGAATCCGGATTTAGATTCGACACGGGTGCGTATAATGCGATTTCGGCGTTATTGAACAATTCCTTTAGTCGATTTAACAGCGAAGTGTCAATTGTTCTCAATGAGAGATCATTAATTATTTCTGATTTATTCAGATGTAAGGCCGGAATATCATATTTGTCCGAGATATATTTTTTGAGGACGTATATGATTTCTTCATAAAATGCTTTCTTGTTTTCATCTGATTTGAATTGGTTCGCTTTGGAAAGTCTTTCCCTTGCAATTTTTAAAGCTTTATTCTTTCTGATGACTTCAGGGTCTCTTTTACCTGTTTTATTCAGATAGATATCATAAGCTATAATTGAAAATCCTGCCAGGATCAAAAAGGAGATAAACATCCAGTGTAAAAAAGACCCATATGGTTTCTCTTTTCTTTTTCTAAGTTTGGTCGTATTAAAAATATCTTCAAGTCTGTCTTCATTCGAAGGGCCGATTGTACGTGCTTCATTGCTTCCCTGGAGTACCGTTATGGTTGGAAGAGTTCTTGTAATTGATATGTATCTGTTGCTGTCCGGACTGAAGTAGCTGAATTCTGGCTTTATAGAATATTTCCCTGGTTTTTTTGCGACGATAAGGTATTCAAATGTCTTCCGGTGCGTAATTTGATTATTATTCGGAAATACCTGGTCTTCAATTGTATTTGGATCATACATTTCGAGACCCGGAGGTAAATTCCAACGTGGAGCGTATACTGTTTTGCTGTCTCCGTTGCCCGTTATTTGCATGTTTACAATGATTGCCTCATCGGTTGTTAAGCTCCTTTTTGCTGTATTGGCATTCATTATATAGTGTCCAACTGCCCCTGAATCATAGATATCAGGATCCTGTGGACTGTTCTGCACGATAACGGTCATACCATCGACGGTGACTCTTCTTGGTATCAATTGAGAAGAAAAGAAAAATCCCCGATTGCTGTTTTTTGAGGCTATTCCCAGATTGATATCTACCGGATCTATGGAGTAGGTTCCTGTCTGCTGCGGGAAAAGCGCAATCTTTTTTATCGATTTTGTATAGTATTCTGATCCATTTATAATTTCCCTTTTCAAAGAAGACCGGTCAGACTGAAGAGCTTGGTGGTAAAAGCCTTCAAAATCGTCTTCAGACAAGAAGTTCACTGACCTGACATCAAGTTTCGTATATAGTTTGTAGTCCAGAATGATTTGTTGCCCGACATAAGCCAGGGAATCAGACAATGTGGCTTGCACAAAAATCTCTTCCTGTTCAGATATTTCCTTCTCTGACCCTTGAACGACCTCAATAATGATAGGATCTGAATATAATCGTTGATTGCCAGAAATAATCTGTGCCCTATCAATAACCAGTTTACCGGATTTCCCAGGTCTTAAGG
>JABDPK010000125.1 GCA_013042795.1 Saprospiraceae bacterium
CCTGAAAGACAAAGTGAACTGGAGCTTGGTACTGATATCACATTCTTTGACAATAAGGCCATTCTTGAAATAACCTATTACAATAAAAACATCGATGATGTTTTATTGAGAAGACAGATACCTTCTTCTACAGGTTTTACAACACAAGTTGTTAATGGCGCAGCACTGAGTAACCAGGGATTTGAAATCTCCTTAGGCGTTTCTCCGGTACAGGGAAAACTAAACTGGGATACACAATTAAACTGGTGGAAAAATACATCTGAAGTGACTAGACTTGATATACCTGCATTCAATCTAGGTGGTTTTGCAGCAAGCCTTGGACAATACAGAATTGAAGAAGGTAAAAGTGCCACACAGATTGTAGGTACAGTAAAACCAGAAGATGCAGCTGAACTTGATCCTGATGGAGATGGATTTGCAGTATATGGAAATGCTGAAGCTGACTTTAATTTGTCGTGGGTAAACTCAATTAAATATGGAAACTGGGATCTTGGATTTGTACTTCATTGGAAACAAGGTGGAGATGGTGTTAATTTAAGTACACTTCTTTGGGATCTTGCAGGTATGACCTGGGATTATGATGATACAACACTTGATCCATCCGGCGCATTGGGTAATGGAGACTATAGAACTTCTGAATGGTTTGCAGGTAATGCAGGACCGTGGATCGAAGATGCAGGTTACCTGAGACTGAGAGAGATCGGGTTATATTATACCATTGAAAAAGAGAAATTCTCAAATATCTGTAATCTAAGATTAGGTGTATCAGGAAGAAACCTGATCAATATTTTTGATTATAACAGTTATGATCCGGAAGTATCAAACTTTGGTGGAAATGTATTGGCTAACTCTATTGAGGTCACCCCATTCCCTTCTTCCAAAAGGGTTAATTTCCACTTAATTGCTTCATTCTAAACTTTGAAAATTTAACTATTATGAAAAACATTTTATTTAATTATAAATTCTTAATACTTGTCTGCCTGGTTGTCGGATTTGTTTCGTGTGAGAACGACGAAATCCCAAATCCAAATGGACCAACACTTGAAAGTTTGGAAACTGGAGCCACTGCAGCAGACTTATTACTATTAGCAAGCGGGGTTGAATCTATCATGAGAAACGACCTTGGCTTCTATTATACAACCACGAGCATTGTAGGTCGTGATTATTATGATCTTAATGGTACTGACCCCAGGTATACAGGGGAATTATTGGGTGCTGGTGCAGGTGAAGGTGCACTCGACAATAACGGATTCCTGACTACAAGAACTTTTGCAGCAGGATACAGGGCGATCAGGAATGCACAGGTACTTGTTAAAGCTGTTGACAATACTGTAGCTTCATTGACGGATGCAGAGGTGAATGGATTCAAGGGATTCTCTGAGCTTGTGACTTCCTACGAATTGCTGAAGCTATTAAACAAGCAGTATAATACAGGCGTACGATTAGATATAGCAGATGCGGATAATCTTGGACCATTGGTTGAAAGCTACCAGGATGGACTTTCCCATGTTTCAGGAAGACTTGATAATGCGATCAGTTTGCTCAACAGTGCAGGATCAGATTTGGCTTTTAATCTATCAGCAGGATACGCCGGATTCAGTACTCCAGCAGGATTAGCACAATTTGCCAATGCTTTAAAAGCAAGAGTTGAGCTTTATCGGGGTAATAATTCAGCTGCATTGTCAGCATTGTCAGCATCCTTCTTCGATATGGGTGGTGATCTGGATATGGGTGTATATCACTTTTTCGGCGCTGGCGGTAATGACATACTTAACCCTGTATTCTTTGTTCCTGCTCAGGATCTGTTCATGGCACACCCTTCATGGGTAAATGACGCAGAAGCTGGTGATACCAGGTTGAGTAAAGTTACAGATCTTGGTTCTCCTGTTTCCATTGATGATTTAACAGCCACGCACCAGGTACAGGTTTACAGTTCAAATGTAGATCAGATTGCTATGATACGTAATGAAGAACTCGTTTTGATATATGCTGAAGCCAATATCGGAACAGATAATGCTGCTGCAGTTTCTGCTATTAATGTTATTCGAAATGCAGCCGGACTTGGTGATTATAGCGGAGGAACCGATGATGGATCTCTGGTTGATGAAGTACTCCACCAAAGAAGATATTCTTTGTTTGGAGAAGGACACAGATGGGTTGATATGAGAAGATACGGACGTCTCGACCAGATACCAACTGACAGACCAGGTGATGAAGTATTTGAACAATTCCCGACACCTGTCTCAGAATTTAATTAATCTCATTTAATAAAATTATAAGGATTGCCTTGCAATAAGGCAATCCTTTTTTTATGGATATTATTTACGACATAGCACGTTCAGACGATCATCTCAAAGATATTCTTGCACTCCAGCAAATTAATCTTCCACATAATATTTCAGAGTCTGAAAAAGAATCACAAGGATTTGTAACTGTTGAACACGATTTTCAACTATTGAAAAAAATGAACAACCCATGGCATCATATTATCGCCCTGGATAATGAAAAATTAATTGGGTATGCACTTGTTATGCTTGCGGAATTAAGAGAGGACATAGATATACTGATTCCCATGTTCAATGAAATAGATCAAGCGGTTAAAGCGCATGGTAATGCCTTTCGTTATTTCGTTATGGGACAGGTTTGCATTTCAAAACCATATCGTGGCAAAGGCGTTTTTAAGGGATTATATCAGCACATGAGAAAATGTATGCAGGATCATTTTGACTGTGTGATCACAGAAGTGGACCCATTGAATAAACGATCATTACGGGCGCACTATAAAACCGGGTTCAGAAAATTGAAATCCTATATGGATTCCAATAAAAGACCATGGGAACTGATCATATGGGACTGGAATTAAATTCAGAATCACTGTCCTGCTTTTATTATTCATAAGCTCTTTATATTTTTGGGTATGGCCAAGAGGAGATATGGTGAGAAACAACCAAACATAGTTTTCAGGTGGATATATTTTGTGATCTTCCTGTTGATTGCGGTATGGCTTCTTGGATCCATACTTGCCAAAAAAAGTCCCGCTAACACATTGAAAGGTCTATTTTCAAAAATACCAGGTGACAGTGAAATTCCATGTGAAGAATTACTCATTCAAAAAGACTCCATTATAAAGGAACTTGAAGCCCAGGTTGCAATAAATGGAAACGTGGTTGAAAACTCGGGAAGAGGGATGGTGATCATTGACAGCCAGGCCTTGAATATGCGAAGCAAACCTTCACTGAGTGCGGAAATCCTTTTAAAAATTCCTGCAAATTCGGAAGTTGAAATCCTTTATTATGATTCTCAAACCTATTACCTTGAAGGTCTTCCGGGTAAATGGTGCAGAATAAAATATGCTGATACTGAAGGATGGGTATGGGGTAATTATATCAAAGCCATATGATCCCCGGATAACTTCAAGTTGAAAATCATGGCAATTCCTAAATTTCTTATTCAGCTTTTTGCATCTTTCCAATCCAGGAAAATCAGGAAAATGGCTGGCAATGCCGTCAGGGACCAACAGGAAATATTCTCTTATCTCATCTCAAAAGCCCGGGCCACCAGTTTCGGAAAAGATCATGACTTCGGTTCAATTAAAGATCATAAAGACTTTTGCCGGAAAGTACCTGTTCGAGGATACGAAGAAATCAAACATTATATTGAGAATATCATCCAGGGTGAAAAAGATGTTCTATGGCCAGGTATACCCCGCTACTTTGCAAAGACTTCCGGTACGACTTCAGGTGTCAAATATATACCCATAAGTAAAGAAAGTATTGGATTCCATATCCGTACAGCAAGGAATGCCATCCTGAACTATGTTGCTGAAACCAAGGCAGATATATTTTCAAGAAAAATGATCTTTCTTTCCGGTTCACCTACCCTTGGTAAAACCGGGGGGATCTTTACAGGAAGACTTTCAGGTATTGTCAACCACGAGGTACCAGCATGGGTAAGACCAAACCAATTGCCATCCTATAAAACAAATTGTGTTGAAGACTGGGAAGACAAACTGGAACTGATCGTTGAAGAAACAATAGATCAGGATATGTCTTTGATCAGTGGTATCCCGCCCTGGGTCCAGATGTATTATGAACAGCTTATCCGAAAGAGTGGAAAATCCACCATTAAGGAATTGTTTCCTAACCTCCGTCTATTCATACATGGCGGAGTCAACTACCAACCTTACAAAGCTATCCTCGATGCATTTCACGGTGAAGGCGTGGATACATTGGAAACCTATCCTGCTTCAGAAGGATTCATAGCATTCCAGGACGACCAGCATGATGATGGGCTGCTGCTCAATACAAATGCAGGCATGTTCTATGAATTTGTCGAACCAAAATTCATCAATGATGAAGATCCGCCACGTCTGACACTGGCCGAAGTGAAAACCGGCGTGGACTATGCCATTGTCGTCAGTAGCAATGCTGGTCTTTGGGCATATAATATTGGTGATACCATAAGGTTTACATCCCTTGACCCTTATAAAATAAGAGTAAGTGGAAGGATAAAACATTTTATATCTGCTTTTGGAGAACATGTGATTTCAAAGGAAGTAGAAGAAGCGATGGATCTGGCATCCAGGAAATTTGAACTTAAAGTCACAGAGTTTACTGTGGCACCCCACATTCACCCTGAAGGTGAAGCATTGCCACATCATGAGTGGTTTGTTGAATTTGATCGGATTCCTGAAAATCTCACAGAAATTGAATCCTTCCTGGACAGTGAGATGTGCCGACAGAATATTTATTATAAAGACCTTATAGAGGGGCAGATACTGAGAAAATTGAAGATTACACCCCTGCAAAGAGATGCCTTCAGAAATTATATGAAATCGCTAGGAAAACTCGGTGGACAAAATAAGGTGCCTAGATTAACCAATGACAGGAAAATTGCGGATGCCCTTGATAAATATAAACACAGGTAATTTATTGGATAAATCTCCGAATTCTGATGACCTGAAAATATCTACAACTTCAATGACACTTCAATAAAAGTATTCTTTCAGGTCCTTCAAATGAAAACCAAAAGCTACCAATTCAATAAATTCTTAGTCCGGTTTGAACAAAATTCTTCAACAATCCGGATTGTTAGAAATAAGTTAATACAGGTATACTTCCCAATATCAGGCAATCTAACATTGTTTATCCAGTGAAAATCAACTACTTTTGTTGCCCTTATGAAATTCCGCTGGTACCATATATCAATTATTATGACTCTTTTTCTACTGTTGTCATGCAAAACGCATTTCGAACAGATGAGGACGAGTAACGATCCGGTTAAAATCCTGGAAGCGGCAAATGAATATTACGAAAAGGAAGATTACCTGAAAGCACAGGCATTATATGAAGTGATTATCCCATTTTATCGTGGAAAACAGGAAGCTGAAGACTTATTCTATAATTACGCTTATACTTATTATCACCAGGATCAGTTTCTATTGGCAGCACACTATTTTAACAGTTTCAACAAGACCTTTTACAATAGCACGAAAAAAGAAGAGACCGCATTCATGTCAGCTTATGCGAATTACGAAATGTCCCCTAGTTATAAACTTGATCAGGGACCGTCAATACAGGCTATCAATGAACTTCAGACATTCATAAATGCATATCCCAATAGTCCAAGAGTTGAGGAATGTAATGGTCTTATTGATGAAATGAGACTTAAACTGGAAACCAAATCCTATGAACAGGGTAAATTATATTTCCAGCTGCAGAATTTCAATTCCGCGATGACTTCTTTTGAAAACATGCTTAAGGACTTTCCTGAAACAAAAAGAACTGAAGAAGTCAGGTTTTTAATTATAAAATCAAGTTATCTTCAGGCAAAGAACAGTGTCTATGAAAAGACGAAGGAAAGGCTTGACGGTACGGTTTTAAAATGCAATAAGTTTCTCACAAAGTATTCAGAATCTGGGTATTTGGCTGAGGTCGAAAATATATTAAAAAATTGTAATAAAGAATTAAAAAGATTTACCGATGACGGATATCAAGAATAAAGTTCAAAGCATTGATCCAAATACCAAAGCGAGAAATATTAAGGAGTTGATTAAAAAAACCGATAATATTTATGAAGCCTTGGCCATTATCACAAGTCGTGCAAAACAATTGAATGTTGAGATCAAGCAGGAACTACATTCCAAGCTGGATGAATTCGCAATCACTTCTGAAACAATTGAGGAAATCCAGGAAAACAAGGAACAAATCGAAATATCCAAGTTTTACGAAAAACTCCCTAATCCAACGATCATAGCTACAAAAGAATATCTTGATGGATTCCTGGAACACAGGAAAAGGGAGACTGAATCCCAGGAAGAAAACTAATCATACATTATTTTGGAAGGCAAAAAAATATTACTTGCCATCACGGGAAGTATTGCAGCTTACAAGGCAGCAGTACTCACGAGGTTATTGATAAAAAAAGGCGCTGAGGTCAGAGTGATCATGACTCCATCTGCAACAAAATTTATCAGTCCATTAACCTTATCCACACTTTCTAAAAACAAGGTATTTACCGACGTTATTGATGAACATGCCTGGAACAGTCATGTTGAATTAGGTCTGTGGGCAGATGCCATGCTTGTCGCACCAGCCACTGCTACAACCATTTCTAAAATGGCAAGTGGCAATTGTGACAATATTGTAACAGCTGTATACCTCTCAGCCAAATGCCCGGTGTTCGTAGCACCGGCCATGGACAGGGATATGTGGCTTCATCCTGCCAACCAGGGAAATATTGAAAAGCTGAGATCTTACGGTAATACCATCATTGATGTAGAATCCGGCGAACTGGCCAGTGGACTTATCGGCCATGGAAGAATGGCTGAACCTGAATCTATCACAGATCAACTCTCCTTTTTTTTTGCCAGGACCCAAGACCTGAAGAATAAAAAAATACTTATCACGGCAGGACCAACTCATGAAGCCATAGATCCTGTCAGATTCATTGGCAACAGAAGTTCAGGAAAAATGGGTGTCGCCCTGGCAGAAGAATGTGCCGACAGGGGGGCTTTGGTTCAATTGATTATGGGTCCGGGGACGGCCCGCTCTGATCATCCTTCAGTTAAAACTACTCAAGTAAAGTCAGGTCAAGATATGTTTGACGCATGTCGAAAACATCATGGTGCTGCAGATGTAGTCATCTTTGCTGCAGCTGTAGCGGATTATCGCCCTGCAGAAATTCATACAGAAAAGATCAAGAAATCAGGTGATTCCCTGCAAATAAATCTTGAACGAACTGTTGATATCGCTGCTACCCTGGGCAAACAAAAAAATCCCGGCCAAATCCATATCGGCTTTGCACTCGAAACCAGCAAAGCAGAAGAATTTGCACAGGAGAAACTGGTAAAGAAAAATTTTGATTTCATTGTATTAAACTCTCTCAGGGATAAAGGTGCAGGATTTCAACATGACACGAATAAAGTGACTTTATATACCAATCAAGGTGAAAAAACAGAATATGAATTAAAGTCCAAAAAGGAAGTTGCAACAGATATTATTAATACATTGGTCTTGAAATACCTTAAATCCTAATCATTCGTTTAATTGTTTATGAAATATATTTCTATACTGGTTATCAGCCTATTTATGCTTTCATCGGCAAATGCACAGGAACTGAATATCAATGTTCAGGTTAAGGCACCAAGGCTTCAACTCGTCGATCCAAAAGTATTTGAAACACTTGAAAAGGAAGTCTATGAATTTATTAATAATACAAGATGGACAGACGATGAATTTGAAGACTTTGAAAAGATTGAAGGTAACCTGAATATCACAATTACAGAGGAATTAAGCCAAACCAGTTTTAAAGCTGACTTTTTTGTTCAGACTATCAGACCAGTATACAAAAGCAATTATAAAAGCCAGGTATTAAACTTTGTGGATAAAGGTGTCCCTTTCGTCTACCGGGAATTACAACCATTAGAAAACAGTTTCAACACCTACATTGATCCGTTATCCTCTTTGTTGACCTATTATGTCTATATGATACTCGGTGCAGATTATGATACTTATTCATTGCTGGGAGGAGAGCCGCATTTCAAAACAATGCAAAATATCATCAGTGCTATTCCTCCAAATCTTGCAAGTGGTTCAGGATGGGATCCGCAAGGTAATCGAAGAAACAGGTTCTGGACCATGGATAACTTTCTAAATCCAAGGCTTAAGCCATTAAGACAGGCTGTCTACGAATATCACCGAATGAGTATGGATAATATGCATGAAGATGCTGATAAATCAAGAGCTATCCTGGTCAGTGCACTGACTACGATTGAACAGGTCAACAAATCAGAGCAAAATACGGCTATCGTGCAGATGTTCGTCGACAGCAAACGAAACGAACTTATTGAAATATTTAAAGGCGCAAGCAGGGGACAACAAACAAAGGTTTATGGTATCATGGTCGGATTGGATCCAGCCCAGGCTTCCCGCTACAATGAAATCAAATAAATCTATTGCCTTTTAAAATTGCCATATTTGCTTCAGGAGGTGGATCTAATGCCGAACAAATCATTTTGAACTTTCAGGAAAACAGCAAAATTGAAGTTTCTCTTATTCTGACAAACAACAAAAATGCATATGTCCTTGAGAGAGCTCAAAAACACAATATCCCGGCTGTCACTTTTACAAGAAATGATTTATATCAAACGGAAAAAGTGCTTAACCTACTGAAAGAAAATGGAATCGATTTTATCGTATTGGCAGGATTTCTTTTACTCGTTCCACAAAATCTTATTCGCGCCTATTCTGACAGGATCGTAAATATTCATCCTGCCCTTTTACCTGCTTATGGTGGTAAAGGGATGTATGGGCATCATGTACACCAGGCTGTATTTGATAATTTTGAGAAAGAATCCGGGATCACCATTCATATGGTCAACCAGAAATATGATGAAGGCAGACAGCTCTTTCAAAAATCTGTCCCTCTGAACGTCACAGATACTCCTGATATAATAGCTTCTAAAGTACTTGAACTGGAACATGAATACTTTCCGCTTGTGATTGAGGACGAAATAAAAAAGATTCTAGGCGATTAACATCTTTTCCTGTTTTTGCCTGTAATTATATGCGGTGATTCCCTGTAATCCTCCTGTATGAATGGCCACAATATTTGCACCGCTGCTGAAATAGGATTTTCTCATCATATCGTCCACGGCATACATCATTTTCCCGGTATAAATCGGGTCCAGACTGATTTTATACCTCCTTCTGAAATGATTGATAAAGTTTACCAACTGTGGTTTTACTTTTGCAAATCCTCCCATGTGATAATCGTGAATGACCTGCCAGTCTGTCCTGGTATTTGTAATCCTGGATGCGATAAGATCTGACATTCCTTGATGTTTCAGGACATTGATAATATAAATCTTTTGACCTGGAGCGGCTTTCTCAATAATTCCGGTTGCTGTGGTTCCCGTGCCGGCAGGAACGACGATGTATTGTACATCAGGTATTTGCTTATGCAATTCGGTCATGATTTCTTCTACTCCTTTCGACCCTAATGAATTTGCGCCACCCTCTGGAATAATATATGGGCTATCATATTGTCTTATTATTTCCTGAATCACTCCAGACTCTTCCTTTAGACGATATTCAGTTTTGGGCACATGATGAATTCTCATTCCTTTTTCTATAGCTTTTTTCAATGTAGGATTTTCAGGATCCATAAATTCTCCCCTAATGATTCCAATACAATGAATTCCATGCACTTTAGATATGCTGGCTAAAGATGCGATATGATTTGAAAATGGACCACCAAATGTTATGATACAATTATGTGAAGAAGATTTAAAGTATTCGATATTATATTTCAACTTTCGCCATTTATTACCTCCATAATCCTGGTTGATCAAGTCGTCACGCTTGACATATAATTGATGGCTCCGGATTGAACTTCTGCCCAGGTATTCTACCGGACTGGGTAGCAATACATCTTTCATATCTTGCTGGTTGTTCTTAATGGTATATGAATAATAAATGATGTGCCTTCTTTGACCCTTGAATCGATTTCCATATTTCCTTTAAGATAATTGACACGAGATCGTATATTTTCCAGACCCATCCCTTGGTATCTTTTCTTCTGATCAAAACCCACACCATCATCTTCAATATGAATAATAATTTCTTCACCTTTCCTGTTGAGCTGAACCAGGATTTCACTGGCCCTGGCATGTTTGATCGCATTGGTTAGAATTTCCTGAACCACCCTGTATATCCCCAGTGCCAGGTTCTGGTTCATTTTTATCGGGATATCGAAATGCTGCAGGTCAATCTCGGGACCGTATTTACCATCATAGCGATTGACCAGGTCCTGGATTGCCGGAATTAAACCAAGTCGACTCAGTGCACCGGGCTGCAAGTTCTGTGAGATCGTTCTTACTTCTCCAACGGCAGCATCAAGCAGGTGTGTTGTGGTTTCAACTTCCTTCTCATCCAGTTTCCCATTGGATTTACTCTTGATGTTATCAATCTGCAATTTGATCGTAGAGAGGAGTCCTCCCAGACTGTCATGTAAATCCTTGGCTATACGTTCTCTTTCTAACTCCTGGCCCTCAATCATGGACTGCATTGAATTAATTCTTATCCGATCTTTTAATTCTGTGATTTTTTGAAGGTTGATTTTCTCAGTCTGCTCTTCAATGATTTTTGCTGTATTTATTTTTTCGCTGTAAAATCGAACAATATAGTAGATTCCGATGGTTAACAATGCAAGAACCAACCCCAGAACGATCAATGCTCTTCGCTGCTGTGCATTGCTTTCTTCAGCCATCGCTTTTTCACGTTCCAATAATTTGATTTCAGCATTCTTTTCACGGGACTCATACTTGTAGGTAATATTGTTGACTGCTATTAACCTGTTTTCATTGAGTATACTATCCTGCAATGCAGCATATTTCCGTGTAAACAATAATGCAAGTTGAATTGAATCTACAGCAGTATAGCAGCTGGCTAAATTCCGATATACCTTAAGGCGTTCATTGTTATAAGGAACCAGTTCCAGGAATTCGAGACTTTGAAGATAATCAGTAATTGAAGCAGTATGATTCAGTAATTTAAGTTGTATATCACCTCGTAAGGCCAGGCAATTGGCTACATCTTCAATGCTTCCCGCATTTTGACTTTCCTCATGACAAAGGTTCGCCAGTTGAAGTGCTATTTCATATTCCTGCATTAAATCATTATACCTTATCTGGCTCATAATAAACCTGGATTTAAGGGGTGTTCCCTCAATGACATCCAGTTGTTGCTCTATATAGTCCAGTGATTTTTTTGCATTATCCACATTCAACTTTTCAAAATATAATTTAAAGAGTTGTAATTCTATTTCCGTAAGCTTCTTACGATCTCCTGATTCGAGAAAATATTTTTTCAGCTCTGTGAATTCATCGAGAGCATCATTATACATATTGTTTTTCAGGAGTTGCCTGGCTATATGGAATTTGGTTTCATATATTCCAGTTGTATCGGATGTGACTTTATAATATTCAAGACTGCGGGAGAGGTATTCAAAAGAACGTTCATAATTCCTGTTCTTTTCTTCTTCATACAATGCAAGATTATAGTATGCATTGGCGAGACGGCTAAAATTCTTGGTTGTTCGAGCATCATTTAATTCAGATATATATCTATCATAAAGCTCTGTATTCTGAGCAATAGAAGTCCCGACTACAAAGAATAATACTATGATATATATCGTGAACCTGTGGAACATAGGATTCAATGTAAGATGAATTTTAAAAAAAAAGAAAAACCCTCATCGTTATGAGAGTTTTCTTTCAATTTTGCAATAGTCAATCCCAATGAGTTAAAACTTTATCGGTTTAAGAGAAAAAAGGAGTTGAGCCCCAATTTCTTATGGGATACTCTGTCTGTATAAAGAGCCGATTCTAAGAAAAGGCTCAACTCCACGGATCGTGATATTAACTAACCTAGAATTCAAGATAACCAACTAAACTAATTCTTTGAAAATGATGCTAACCTTCCGCGGCAGGTTTGCATCACCGTTGTATTAAATACAATGTAAAGATGAATCCAAATTGAATTAATTTCCTCGTAGAAACCACCCAATTTGCTTTTAAGGGATTACCCCGAATTTTTTATAACTGATTGAGGGTATCTTCGTATTATATTTGTGTAATTCACAGATATCGAATTATAATCTCATGAATATCTCTATATGACCAAAATTCTGATAGCTGACGACCATGCCATGTTTGCTGATGGCATCGCCTCTATACTTGAAGCTGAAGATTCACTTGAAGTGGTATCAAGGTGCCTTGATGGTCCAACAGCTTTAAATTTCCTTGAAAGCAACAAAGTTGATATCGTATTACTGGATGTTAACCTTCCGGGTATGAGCGGCATTGATGTCTGTAAGGAAATCACAGAAAAACACAAATCCACAAAGGTCCTTGCCATTTCAATGTTTAATGAAGAATCCTTCGTAACCGAAATTCTCAACAACGGAGCCATGGGTTATATATTGAAAAACACAGGAAGAGATGAATTGCTTAAAGCCATCAATACCATTCTGGGTGGACAATCCTACTTTTCAGACGATGTCACCCAAACGATCATGAAGGGTCTTATGAGAGCCAGGACCGCATCCAAACAAACACAAAAGCAACTCCCTAAAATATCAAAAAGAGAAAAAGAAGTCCTTCAACTTATCGTCAAGGAATTTACCACCCAGGAAATCGCCAATGAACTCTTTATTTCTCTCAAAACTGTAGAATCTCACAGGAGTAATTTGTTGGCCAAACTGAATGCACGAAATAGTGCCGGACTGGTAAGGATTGCGATGGAGAATGGATTGATAGAGCGTTGATTTTTAATCAACAGGCAACATAAGGATATCAAATTAAAAAAGGCCGATACACTTTTATATCAGCCTTTTTTATAATAAAGGATCTAACTAACACGAATTTTAATTAGTTAATACACAAATTAGCAATACCCCTACGCCCGATC
>JABDPK010000201.1 GCA_013042795.1 Saprospiraceae bacterium
TCATATTCCAGTTCAAAATCAACTAACATCTCTGCCAGAAAAAAGTAAGATCCTTTTTGAGGACTGATCAGAAGAGTATTCTTGCCAATCCAGCCGAGACCAGATCTCTTTGCCCAATCCCTTTCCAGCAAAGGAGCAGAGTCAACAAAACTTCTGTATTTAAAATTTCTAAATTGTTCTTCAATTGATTTTGCCAATACCTTCAGCTTTTTCTTTATGACTTTATGATAGTCCCTGCCATGAGCATATATGGAAATTCGAGGTACACCTTCATCCTGTGTTTCGCTGGTATAATAATTATACATAAAACATATCACTGATTTGCAGCCTTCCATTAACAGTCTTGGATCGACCCGCTTTTCAAAATGATTCTCCATATACCCCATTTTACCATGGTAGCCCTTCTCCAGCCATTTCTTCAGTCTTGGTTCTTCTTCTTTCAAATGCGTAGCCCGTGCAAAACCAACAGCTTCAAATCCCATTGAGAGGGCTTGTTGTCTGATCCATTGGCTTTTATGTTTTGTACTGTCCTCCAAGAATTAAGGATTATGTTTTATTTGCCCAAAACTCATAAAAAGATTCTTGTGTTGGTCTGTTTTCAGGTATTTCTGTAAGCGCTTCACATTGAACAAGTTCCTGATGACATTCAGAGGCCAGTCCCTGGTAGATTTGTGTTCCTTTCGACTTCCAGGCTATCATTTCATCCGAAACTTCCTTAATTATCTTGGCCGGGTTACCGACAACCAGGCTGCGGTTCGGGATGATAGTCCCCTGCTTTACAAAACTCAATGCACCTATAATACTTTCATCACCAATTTCTACCTTATCCATAATTACAGTGTTCATTCCAACCAATACATTACGGCCGATATTTGCACCATGTATAATCGCTCCATGTCCAATATGTGCAGATTCCTTCAAGGTCACTGTAATACCCGGAAACATATGTATTGTACAATTTTCCTGTACGTTGCATCCATCCTCGATTACTATTCCTCCCCAGTCACCCCTGACAGCAGCACCAGGTCCTATATAAACGTCTTTTCCAATGATGACATTACCAGTTACACTGGCCTGTGGATGAACAAACGAACTGGGATGTACTACCGGTACAAATCCTTTGAAAGCATAAAACATCAGCAATAATTTTGATACAAACAAACTTAATGCTTACAAAGATGCTATAAGAGGATTTCACTTATTAATTATCGATAGTTCGACCGGAAGCAGTTGATTTGGTATAATCTGTTTTCCTTGCTTTTCGAATATCAACCATGAGTGCAGCATAAGCTGATCTGCTGCTTGTGCGATATTCTTTATTGCCATAGGTAATAATTCCGCTATTCTTCATCCATTTTTTTGCCAGCAAAACATACCTGCCTTTGGCTTTTGGATTCGGCCCAAAAAGCAAATAATTTTCCGGATTATCATCAAAGCTTACCGCATACCTGTCTTTCTTCGGGGAAAAAACAACAACACCTGGTGTGCCCTCCTTGATGATAACTTTCTCAACCTTCGATCCGGATTCAATTTTTATACTGCCATCTTTTATATCGGAATATTCACCTCCATGATGTCTTTCAAGGTAGATATCCTGTGAAAGATAAAACTGGATTTTTTTCATTTCTTCAGTTGTCCAACTGTAATCATTATAGAGGTCTCGGGTAAAATAGTTCAGTTGCGGTGTGCAGGAAGTAATGAATACAAGGACAAATAATAAGGAGGCATATTGAATTGATTTCATAATATGAGTTTTCTATGATTAGAATAACAATTTAAATCATAGTTTAACCCCAATCCAGAAATTAAGACTTTTTAACGGGTAGCTTAACGATAAATTAAGACTAGCGTCTTTCCAAAAAAAATGATTTCATAAGCCCGGCACATTCATCGTGCATAATACCGTATTCGAGCTTGCTCTGCGGATGCAACATCGATTTTCCAAATCTCATGAATCCGCCTTTATCATCAGAAGCACCATAAACCAATCGTTGTATTCGTGACCATTTGATAGCGCCTGCACACATAGGGCAAGGTTCAAGAGTAACATACATGGTGCAGTCATCCAGGTATTTGCTTGATAGATAGTTTGATGCTGCTGTGATGGCTAAAATCTCAGCATGAGCGGTGATATCATTCAAGGTTTCTACCTGGTTAAATGCCTTAGCAATAATCATATTGTTACAGACGATCACAGCGCCCACCGGGACCTCCCCCTGTTCAGCTGCCATCTCGGCCTGTTCAACCGCCTTGCGCATAAAATGCTCATCGGTAAATACTTCAAGCATTGGAATATTTTTGAAGCAAAATAACAGATTTTTTGTCGTCGTGGTTTATCCAATGAAAATAATATCATAGATTTGCGCATGGAAATAAAGAACTCTAATTCAAATCTGCTGCAGGAAGCCCTTACATTTGATGATGTCCTTATGGTTCCTGCTTATTCCGAAGTCCTTCCCCGTGATGTTGTTGTAAAAACAAAGGTAACAAGGGATTTATCTATCAATATTCCTATCGTTTCTGCCGCCATGGATACGGTTACAGAATACAGACTTGCAATTGCCCTTGCCAGGTCAGGAGGAATCGGGTTGATTCATAAAAACATGAGCATATCCGATCAGGCCGAACAGGTCAGGAAAGTGAAAAGATCTGAGAGTGGTATGATCATCGATCCCGTCACGCTCAGAAGTGATGCAACGGTTGGCGATGCTTTGCATCTAATGAAAAATTACAAAATTGGTGGTATCCCGATTGTTGACGAAAAAAAGATGCTGATTGGTATTCTGACGAACAGGGACCTTAGGTTTGAAAATGAGATTGGCAAACCTGTCCATGCCTTAATGACAACCAAAAACCTGATCACAGCACCTCAGGGGACAACCCTTGATGAAGC